>NZ_JAEKNS010000108.1:0-10329 GCF_016464765.1 Candidatus Aeolococcus gillhamiae
TCGATGTTCTTCTGGTCTTCGTGGGGCGGGTTCGGCGGCGGCCGTCGCGGCGGCAACAGCAGCACGACCGTGGCGCCTCCCGGCAGCACGACGACGAGGGTCGAATAACCTCAGCAACACGACGCAGAAAGCGGGCCGGCATCGCGCCGGCTCGCTTTCGCCATTTAAGGAGGCGCTGCGAGGGTAGAACGGAACCCGCTTCGAGAGGCGGCCTGCGCTAGCCGGTGGCGGCCTTGCCCTTGTTGGGCTGGTGGTGCGCGGTGAGCGAGGTCCAATCCGCCTTCTTCGGGGGCCCCTGCACGCCGCCCTGCTGGAGCGCTGCGCCGAGGCGTTCGTTCATGAATTTCTCCTGAGACTCGCGCGAGTCCCAGACCTCGACGACGATCCAGCCGGTCGGGGTCTTGCCGCCGGCGTGGGTGATCATGCCCGCCGGCCAGTCACCATCGCCGTTCTCCGGGTCGATGCCGAGCGCCTCGTTGACCTTGCGGTAGACGTCCTCTCCGAACCCGTCAAATTCGAGCACCAATAGCTCCGCCATGAGATGCCTCCACGGTCGTGCGAACTGGAGTCCGCTGCGCCGCATGATGGCAGCGCCGATGGGACGTCCGTCGCGGCGCTCAGCCGGTTCCGCTAGAACGGGACCCTCGTGGCGACAAGGCCGGTGCCGGGAGCGCGACCGGCGAGGATCCAGCAGAACTCGACAGCGTCGAGCTCGATCTCCTCGCCGCCAACGCCGCTGCACCAGCTGCCCCCGGCGGGGCCGGTGAGGGTGAGCGCGAACGGCCTGCCGTGGCGGAGCGCCCACTCGGCGACGACGCCTTCGACGATGCGGCCGTCGTGCCCGGGGGTGAGCGCCATCTCGCGGCCGGTGGCGCGGCAGATGTCGGCACGGTGGATCCACGGGTCGCGGGTGAAGATGGTGTCGACCAGGAATCCGTAGGACCAGCGCTCGGTGTCGAACGGCGGGTCCTGCTTGAGGCGCACCGCCGAGCGCATCGGCGCCGGGACGCGGCGGCGGGCGCGCACCGCCCTCGGTGCGACGGCTGCGAAGCGCTCGATGAGCTGGTTGGTGGTGAGCCGGACGCGCTCGCGGACCTGGGTCGCGGTCATCTCATCGACGAACGCGCCGCCCTGCCGCCTGGCTGCGCTGCGGGCGTCGTGGACGAACTGGCGGATCGAAGCCTGCGCCTCGGCCATGCCGAGCATGTGGCCGGCCATGGCGCGGACGTCCCAGAGCTCGCAGACCGTCTGGCGGCCCCACTCGTCGGGCGCCAGGCTGCGCAGGAGGTGGAGAACCGCGTCGAACTCGGCCGCGGCCACGACCATCGCCTCGGCGTGACCCAGGGCTGGGATGGTCGCCACATCGGTGGCCGGCGTGGCTGCGGTCATCGTGGTCATGGCTGTCTCCTGCCCCCTGCTGTCTTGCTGAACACGTGATCGAGGTACATGTCGACGGCATCGTCGACCAGGCGCACCCAGCGGTCGCCGCCGGGCTCGTTGGCGGTCTGCTGCGCCGACAGCCCTGCCATCACCGCGGCGCCGAGATCGAAATCGGCCGGGTCGGCCAGGCCGGCGGCGTGGAAGCGTTGCCGGCCCTGCTCGAGGACCTCGAGCGCGAGCGCATACGACTCCGCTGAGGGCTCGAAGTCCGGGATGGTGCGCTGGAACATCAGCTGGTAGCGGGCGACGTCCGCGGTGCTGAACTCGACGACGACGTGGGCGAGGAGGCGCATGGCCTCGCGCGGGTCGTCCGGCCAGGCCTGCTTGGCGATGCGCTCGAGGAGCTGACGGTTGGCGTCGGCGAACATGGCGTCGTAGATGGCGTGCTTGGAGTGGAAGTACCAGTACAACGACGGCGGCCGGGTGCCGATCTTGGTCGCCACGTCCCGGAGGGTCAGCGCGGCCAGTCCGTGAGCGCGGGCCAGCTCCCAGGCCGCCTCGAGGATCTCGGTGCGGGTGGCCTGGTGGCGCTCCGCGCGGCGATCGCGGACGGGTTCAACTATCACGGTTCGGATTATCTAATGGCGTTAGAGGATTGTCAAGAGAGGTACCTGTCATCGCTAGTGCACTGTCTTCTTGAAAGGTTGACGGTGCATGCTGGTGAGGATCTGCTCGGCTGACTTGATCCAGACGAAGGGTTTGCTGGTCTGATTCCAGGCGTCGAGGAAGCGCTGGATGGCATCGACCAGGGCTGCGAGGCTGGTGAATGCGCCGCGCCGAATGGCTCGCCGGCTGAGAACCGAGAACCAGGTTTCCACCTGGTTCATCCAACTCGATCCGGTGGGTGTGAAGTGAAGCTGGACACGGGGGTGGCGGCGCAGCCAGCGCTTGACTTCGGGGGTCTGGTGGGACGAGACGTTGTCGAGGACGATGTGCAGTTGCTTGCGGGGGTAGACGCGGACCAGCAGGGTGAGAAAGGCGAGGAACTCTTCGTGACGATGGCGCTGGTAGCAGGTGCCCGTCACCGCGCCGGTGGCGACCTCGAGGGCAGCGAAGAGGCTGGTGATGCCGTGGCGGACGTAGTCGTGGCTGTGCCGCTCCACCTGGTGTGGCTTCATCGGCAGCAGCGGTTGGGTGCGATCCAAGGCTTGGATCTGGGTCTTCTCATCGACACAGAGGACGATGGCGTTCTCCGGGGGGTTCATGTAGAGCCCGACCACGTCGGTGACCTTCTCCTCCAGCAGCGGATCGTTGCTGTGCTTGAAGGTGCGGGTCCGATGGGGTTGCAGCCCCATGTCCCGCCAGATGGTGTTGATGGTGCCGTGGCTGACCCCCAGGTGGGTGGCCAGGCTTCGGGTGCTCCAGTGCGTGACTCCGCGAGGTGGCTTGCGCAGCGTGGTCCGCACCACCTGCTCGACGAACTTCTGCCCATAGATGGGCGGGCGTCCGCGACCCGGCGCGTCGTCGAGTCCGTCGACGCCGGCCTCGGCGAAGCGGGCCCGCCACTTCAGCACTGATGGCTTCGAGGTGTTCAGCTGCGCTGCGATCACGTCGTTGGCCAGCCCGTCGGCGGCGAGCAGGACGATGCGCGCACGCTGGACCTGCCGGTGTGGGATGGCATGGCTGCGAGACCAGGTCTCGAGCACCTCGCGCTGCTCCGCAGAGACGTAGAGTGCAGCTGCCGCCGATGACACGACAGCATCATCCCAGACAGCCATCTCACCGTCAATCTATTTGCTGGACGCTGCACTAGCTCATTGTTCTTGTGGAAGACGTGCACCTGGAACGCGCCATCGGCCGACCAGCGATTCATGGCCTCCCAAGCGATCAGTGTCAGGCGCCGGTCGATGGCGAGCTGCGTGACGGCCTCGTCCTGGACGCAGTGCGGCCAGCCCCACAACACCTGCCGTTCTCGGAGGTCGGACAGGTCATCGGTGGTCGGCTTGGGGAGGAGGCAGACATCGCACTCCGCGATGAGTTGCTCGCGGGATCGGAGGCCGCCGACGAGAGGTGCAAGCCGATCGTCAGAGACGCCGAAGCGCTCGCCGTAGCCCGATTCGAGAAAGATCCGCGCGCGGAGGGCGGGGTCGATCCGGTCGAGGTGCGACGGGTGAATCGGCAGGCGGTATTCGTTGGGCTTGTGGGATCGGGCGATAACCCCGAGGCTCAGCCGATCCACGCAGTCCCTCGATCCTCAGCGACGGCGTCCGTCGGCCGGGACGTGCGCAGAGTTCGTCGGTGCAACGTGGTCCTCCCTCCGCCCGCCGCCTTGTGCTCAGTGTGGAGCGTCGCATGATCGGCTCCTTTCCCGCTCCACCCCCTGGAGGCCCATTGCGAATACCGACGCGGCCGTTCTCGTGGAATTCCACCCTCTCCGCCAAATTTGAATTCAAACCTGACATCACGGCACTCAGCGAAGGTGATCGGTGAGCGCTGCCTGGGTGGCCGCTCGGGACCCGGCCGAAACGCGTCAAGGTAGTTCCGGTCCACCATGGCCATTTCTTCGCGTATTCGGAATGCGGGTCTGGCGTGACGAACAGCGCCGCGCGCCGCCCTCGAAGAGCGGTGTGGCGGCTCACCGCGTAACTGTGCAGGCTACCTACGGGATTGGCCGCTGCTGCGGCCGCCCTTATCCAGATCCGGACGTTCGGTACACGGCGCGCCGAACCCGGCCTTCTCGTAGGCACCAGCGCGATACTAAGGGGGTGCACGTCATGCAGGGCCGCCGTGAGCGGTTCGGCGCGGAGCGGAACGCGTTGCGGAAGGCAGGCGGTCAGACCTTCCTGTTCCGTGGGTCACGGCTCCACGGACGCCTTCCTGCTAGCCCGGCCCGGAGCCTTTTTCTCCAGCGCCCCGACCAGCTCAGAGTTCAGAAATCCGTGCGGCCAGTGAAGCGAGTGGACATTGAGCGACCGCAGCGCCACCATGGTATGGAGGTAACCGGTCGCGGTAACGGCGACGGCACCAAGCGAGGAGTTGGCCATGACCGACCAGTCGAACGCTCCCGACGAGACCACCCCCGATGAAGCCGCCCAACGCACGCACGACGGCAACGCGCACGCTGATCATGTGGAGACCGGTGAGCAGACTCGCGGCGCGACGCAGCGCTGGGGCGCAAATTCGCCTGGCTCGAACACAATCCCCGCTACCGGGGAAAGCCCACCGTCCGAGGAGAGCGACAAGCTTCCCAACGAGAGTTAGTTGACGGGGTCGCGGCGCTATTCCGCAGCCTGTTAGGTGTGCTGGCGCTCCAGACCTTTGGCCAAGACGACGCCGTAGAGAACATGGTCGGCGGCGAAGGCCGCGCGCTCGATCAGCCGGGGCGTTCGAGCTTGGCTCAATCCGAGCGCGGGAGCCAATCCCAACTCGAAGCTGAGCCAGATCAGGAGCCCGTACACGGGGCCGGCCCAGCCGCGCCGGCGCACGCTCCGGGGAAGCACCCCGAACAGCGAGCCGCCTGCGGCCCCGAATCCCCAGTGTGAAAGCTCGATGGCCGCGCCCCGCAGCCCCGGAGGGATCTGCTTGAGGACTCCGCCGGCACCCTGCTGGGCCATCGCCTCCGGTGGCGTTTCTCCCACCAAGCCGAGCTCGTTTGTCATGGTACGCATCCCACTCATGGCCATGGCCGCTACGGCACCCCAGCCACCGGCTTGAAGCATGACGCTGGCTTTTCCGGGCTCTGAGCGCGCGCCCATTGCTGGCCTCCGCTGAAGGGATGGTCGGTTCCACGGAGCGGCCCGCGGCCCGGGCGTGAACGATACGCGAATGCTGACACTTCGGTACGCGTGCGAGGCATCTTTGACGGGTGGCGACAGCCGCGATGCGAAGCTGCCAAGGCTACGCTGACGTCTACGGCCAGCGTCTCTTCCCGCCTCCCGAACCGCGTTCACGACAAGGTCGTAAGATGGGTCGATGAACGAACCCAAGTCCCCGGCGACCACGAACGACTCGGGGGTCCCGGCGCCGAGCGACGAATACTCGCTGACGGTTGGCGCAAGCGGGCCCACGGTGCTCCACGATCACTACGTCGTGCAGAAGATGCAGCACTTCAACCGGGAGCGGGTTCCCGAGCGGGTGGTACACGCCAAAGGCACCGGTGCGCACGGCTTCTTTGAGGTCACCGAGGACGTCACCTGGATCACCAAGGCGAGCTTCCTCGCTGAAGTCGGGAAACGTACGCCGATGTTCGCCCGCTTCTCCACGGTGGCCGGTGAACAGGGCTATGCCGACACGGTGCGCGACCCTCGCGGCTTCGCCTTAAAGTTCTACACCGACGACGGCAACTATGATCTGGTCGGTAACAACACGCCGGTGTTCTTCGTCCGGGACGCGTCGAAGTTCCAGGACTTCATCCATTCCCAGAAGCGGCTCCCCGACACCGGGATGCGCGATAACGACATGCAGTGGGACTTCTGGACGCTGTCCCCGGAGAGCGCTCACCAGGTGACCATCTTGATGTCGGACGCCGGGACGCCGCGCACCCTGCGCCACATGAACGGTTACAGCAGCCACACCTTCTCCACCATCAATGCGGCCGGCGAGCGCTTCTGGGTCAAGTTCCACTTCAAGACCGTCCAGGGCCGCGAGAACTTCTCCGACGCTGAAGCCAGAGCGATGACCGCCGAAGACCCAGACTTTCACCGGCGCGACCTGCGGGAGGCGATCATTCGCGGCGACAACCCCGAATGGCGATTGGAGATGCAGGTTATGCCCTTCGCCCAGGCCGCGGGATACCGGTTCAACCCATTCGACCTCACCAAGGTGTGGCCGCACGGGGATTACCCGCCCATCCAGGTGGGTCGCATGGTCCTAGACCGCAACCCTGCGAACTTCTTTGCCGAGGTCGAGCAGGCGAGCTTCTCGCCCGCCAATCTGGTACCCGGTATCGGGCTGAGCCCGGACAAGATGCTGATGGGAAGGATCTTTTCCTACCACGACACCCATCTGCACCGCATCGGCCCGAACTACGAGCAGTTGCCGATCAACGCGCCAAAGGTCGCGGTGCACTCCTACAACAAGGATGCGCACATGACCTTCAAACACGCCGGCGCTCAGCCCGTCTACGCTCCTAACTCCTATGGCGGCCCGCAGGCCGACACCGACCGCGCGGCCGACCTGGGCTGGCCGGTTGACGCCGGTGAACTCGGTCGCTACGCCTACGCAAAGCACGCCGAGGACGACGACTTCGGCCAGCCCGGTACGCTCTACCGCGATGTCTTGAGCGATACCGAGCGTGACCACCTCGTGACCAACATCGTTGGCCACGCCAGTGACCACGTAAGCGCCCAGGTGCAGCAACGCGTCATCGCCTACTGGACGCGCGTCGATACCCAACTCGGTTCCCGCGTCGCCGCCGGCCTTGGCCACGGTGGTGGCGAGGGCAGCCGCCAGGGTCCCGTCACCGAAGAAGCCGCCAACCTCATCGCATCCAGAGCCAATCGAGCCTGACCGTCACGTGACGGACCGGCCTACGGCCCGTACAGCGCTTCCGCCTAACGCGTGCCACCCCGAGCACGCGGCGGGGCGCGCGGCTCGCTAGCTGTCCAGCGCCGTCGCTCCATCGGTTGTGGCCCTGTTTCAGGCTCGGCCGAACGTCGTGTCCGGGTGCTTGCGCAGATAGTCGATTCCCGGCGGGAGATCCTCCGCCCGCGGACGACCGAACGGCATGCTGGTGATCGCCGCGTACTGCGGGATGTTGTCGGGTTCACCAGGAACACCCCCGGCTCCGAGAACCGGGGCGGCATGTCTGGACCGTAGGCGTCGCTGATGTACAGACCCCATGCGCGCCCGTGGGCTGTCGATGCCGAAACCGAGGGTCACACGGTCGACGGGCCACTCCGAATGGCTCCGCTGGGCGCGCTGCCGGTCATCGCTGCTGACCGCGATGACGTCCACGCCCTCGGGGCAAAGTCGTCGAGCCGGCGGTCGAGGTCACGCAGCTGAACCCTGCAGACTGGGCAGTGATTGCCCCGATAGAAGACAATCATGGTGAAGTCTTCCGGACAGCGATCAGCAAGACGGAAATGCGAACCGTCGAGGAGTTCGCACTCCAGGGTGGGCGCCTCCGAACCGGGGGCGACGGGGCGCGCGCTGGACAGTTCGCTGATGATGTTCGTCATGGAGCTACCCCTGTGCTGTTCGCTGGCGTCGTGGCGGCATGCGACACGGTGCGGCGTCCCACCGTCGTCCAGCATGCCCGACGCGCACTCCTCATCGGTTCGGTTTCGAGCGCCACGGTGTGGCGCGACCGGACAACGCCGCGCGGGCCTCCGATGAGGCACTAGCGTGGTAGCGTCGGCTCATGGCTCGACCCCCCGCCGTGGTCCTGTTCGACGTGATCGAGACTCTGTTCTCGCTGGAGGCGGTGCGCACACGCTTGAAGGGTGCGGGGCTCGGGGATGATGGTGTCGATCGCTGGTTCCCCCGGTTCCTTCGTGATGGGATCGCGCTCGCCGCATCGGCGGACTTCCGGCCCTTCCGCGAGGTCGCCCAGGCGTCCCTCCACGACGCGCTTCGCATTGCCGGCGCGGACGCGTCGGACGGCGCGGTCGACAACATCCTCGAGGGCTTCAGTGAGCTCGATGTCTACGACGATGTACGGCCCGCGCTGGAGTTTCTTCGGGATCGTGCGATCCGTGTCCTGACGCTGAGCAACGGCAGCGCCGCGTCCGCTCGTCTCTTGCTCGACCGAGCCGGCGTCGCCCCGCTCGTTGAGAGCGCACTGTCAGCCGACGATGTCCGGCTCTGGAAGCCGCGGCCCGAGCCGTACCTGCACGCATGCGCCGCGGTGGGCGTGCCTCCCGACCGCGTCGCGCTGGTGGCCGTGCACGCCTGGGACATTCAGGGGGCGGCGTCTGCCGGGCTGATCACCGGCTGGTGCGCGAGGCTGGAGCGTGAGTACTCGCCGCTTTTCAGAACGCCGGATGCCACCGGCGAGACACTCCTCGGCGTGGTGCGCGCTCTCGCGGCGCTCGAACCCGCGCAGTAGGGCGACGCTCACGGGCTCTTCCGGCTTAGGTGCGGGGCGCCGGGTGATGCGACCAGTTATCGCCAACCATGGCCGCTACGGTGGCCATTGGGCCCCAAACGGGGCGGCATTGGCCGACCCTGGGCAACCCCCGGCATCACGATGGCTCCCAGATCCGTATTCAGAACGGTCTTCAACAACCCCGGGCGACACGTCACGTCACCGTGATCGCCGCTCTCGAAAAGCGGTGTGGTTAATAGCCACCGTGGGTTCGAATCCCACCCTCTCCGCCATTTTCGTATTCAAAGCTGATATCACGGCACTCGGCAAACCTGCGCGGTGAGCTCAGGAATGGTGGCCGCTTAGGCCCGCGCGAAACGCGTCAAAGTAGTTCCAGTCCACCATGGCCGTTACTGCCCCGTATCGGAATCAGCCTCTGGCGGGCCGCACTGCGACGAGCCACTCGCCAAAGCGGTGTAGTGAACCGCCACCCATGCCATGGGCTTGTGGCTTGGCGGTGGGAGCGCCTGCCCTGCTCTCGCTGACACCAGGCCGAGCGGGCGCGGGGTCGGGGCGCCGTGGCTCGTCGCTCCGTAGCGTCTCAACGCATTACCGGTAACCGGCGTGCTTGGCGAGGCCGGCGCCCCTCCATCCTCATCTGGTCAACCGGGCGAGTGCAGCCCTCGTCTCCTCAACGATCGCGGACATGAGCTCCGCGGCCGGAAGCTCGCGAGCGTGGCCCGCTGCCTGGCCCCCGAGATACCAGCCATGGCCATTGAGGCACCGGAAGTCGGCGGTGAGGGCACGCTGCACCTCATACGGCGCAGGCCGTGGACCCGCAATCAGCTGGTCGACGAACGGCGTGCGCGCTCCGCGGGCGGCGCGGCCCGTGTACGCGTCGCTGACGACCGACGGGAACGTACGGAGCGCCTGTCGCCACACCGCGTCTGCACCTGATTCCGCGCAGAAGAGGAACGCAGTCCCCAATTGGACACCGGCAGCGCCCAGAGTGAGGGCCGCGGCAACGCCTCGACCGTCCACGACGCCCCCGGCGGCGATGACCGGGACAGAAACGGCGTCCGCGACCTGTGGGACCAGGGCGATCAACCCAACAAGCGCGTCGGCTGGTGGTCCGAGGAAGGTGCCACGGTGACCGCCAGCCTCCGCGCCCTGCACGACAATCGCATCCACGCCCGCCCCCTCAAGCGCGAGCGCCTCCCCGACGGTCGTGGCTGTTCCGATCGTCACGATCCCTTCGAGGCCGGCGATGGGCACGATCCCGAAGGTGAAGCTCAGCACGGGAACACGCTCATCGACGATGACGGTCAGCTGCTCGTCGAGTGTCCAAGTGCGCGCACGCGGGGGCGCCGGTTCTGGCAGCCCGAGACGGCGGCGATGTCGCGCCAGCTCCCCGCACACCGCCTCCAGCAGCTCCGGTTCGACGGTGGCGGGCGGCTCGGCCGCAAAGAGGTTGACCGCGAACGGTCGCGCCGTGCGCTCGCGATACATGCGAATCTCGTCGCGCAACCGGCCCGGCGACAGGATCGCGCCCGCAATCGAGCCGAGGCCCCCGGCGTTCGAGACAGCGACGGCGAGGTCGACGGTGGACGGTCCGCCCGCCATCGCGGCCTGCACGATGGGGTACGTGGTGCCGAGCAGTCCGGTCAGGCGCGTCTGCGGCCAGCGCATCGTCTCGATGGTAGGA
Source organism: Candidatus Aeolococcus gillhamiae (assembly GCF_016464765.1). Taxonomy (NCBI): domain Bacteria; kingdom Bacillati; phylum Candidatus Dormiibacterota; class Candidatus Dormibacteria; order Candidatus Aeolococcales; family Candidatus Aeolococcaceae; genus Candidatus Aeolococcus; species Candidatus Aeolococcus gillhamiae. The sequence goes on from NZ_JAEKNS010000108.1 coordinate 10,113, forward strand.
CGGCAGGAGACCGGATGCGATTGGACCAATAGGCAGCCGGCATGCGAGGCCATCTGCGCCACCCCCGGAAAGCGTAGATCAGATCGGCGCAGGGGGAGCGAAGAGCTCGATCGGAATGCCGTCAGGATCGTGGACCGTCAGACCAGAGCCGAAGGGTAGGTCGGCGATGCCTCCGTGTGGGATGTGACGCTCGGCGAGCCACGCCGCCCATTCATCG
>NZ_JAEKNS010000128.1:0-9761 GCF_016464765.1 Candidatus Aeolococcus gillhamiae
AGCGTGCCCGCCCTGATTGCCGCCATCGGTCGTTTCCTCACCGGCTGGAACAAGAACTCCCGGCCCTTCTCCTGGATCAAGCCCGCCGACGTCATCCTCGCCAAGGCGAACCGTCTACGTATTCCTGAGTCGGTGCACTAGGTATGTGCTCCAGCTGCAGCAAGCGCTGCAGGTCCATCCTCACCGCGGAGCATGTACCACTCGCGATATTCGGTGCAGCGACCATCGGCGGCGAAGGTCAACACGAAAAGGTTCGCGTATTCCTTGTCGACGCGGGATCGTGAATCGTCGAAGTAGCGGGAGAAACCCGTGACGACCGCGTGATCCCCGCTGACGATGAGGGGATCGTAATGGGCTTCGAATGCGTCGGGCGGATCGCCGGCGATGCGCCAGTATTCCTCGATTTCGGCGAGCCCACGCCGGGGCGGACGGAACGCATCCGTGTAGTACACCGCGTCGTCGGTGAACAGCTCCGAGACTCGTAGATGGTCTCCTGATCGCCACACGTCGATGTAGCAGCGCACCCAGTCGGCCACTGCGGCACTGTCGCCCACGTCGTCTCCTACAACGCGATCCGGCCTCAACGGGATCGATGGTCGAGCCTACTCCTGCCCCTTGCCGTCGCTGCGCGCCCTGCTCAGACGGGGCGGCCCACCCCGATCGGGTTCGGGTACACCAAGCCCCCCGGTCCTTCCAGGCGCGCCGCCAGGTCGGCGAGCAGCTCGAAGAGACGCCCGCGCCGGGCCTCCTCGAGTTGCTCCCACGGGCCTACGGCGAGCCGGTCGGTCGCCTCTTCGACGGCGGAGTGCACGTCCCGGCCCTGCGCGGTCAGCGCTCCCGCCTCGTCGAGCAGGCCGCGGCGGCGGAGGCGCTCGTGCCCGCCGGTCCATTCTTCCTCAGTCCAGCCGCGGAAGCTGCGCAGCGTCTGCGCGTCAACGCTCTTACCGGCCGCGACGGCCATCAGGAGCGCGGCAAGGCCGTCGACGTCGTGGACGGTGAGCGCGGTGACATGGCCGTCGAAGCGGTGCTCGCGCAGCAGCGTGCACGCGTGCCACAGAGCGAGATGAGCGGAGGTCGGGACCTCGAGCCCGGCGTGGCCGGCGAAGAGAGGCCGGCCGTCGCCACGGAGCATGGCCGCGACCTCGAGCGCCAGCTCGGCGGCCTCCTGCACCTCTTGGCCCTCGGTCGCGTCGCCCCAGAGTCGGCGCAAGGCCGCGTCAGCGATGGCGAGTCGCGCCTCGAGGACGCGCGCCGGCGATGAGAAGGTCCACGCGTCCGGGATGGCCCGGCGCACCATCGCCGGCTGGAAGTTGTGAAAGACGGCGGTGACCACTTCGCCGCTCGCCGCTCCCATCGGCGCCGAACGTGATGCGAAGTAGCCCATCCAGCCGCCGCGCAGCCCTGCCGCGGCGTAGCTCTCGCGCACCTCCGGCGCGAAATACACGATCGCGCTGATGGGTTCGAACAGCGTCCAGGCTCTGCGGGCAAGGCTCGTCTCTGACACGCGCGCAGTCTGACAAACTACCGTCCATGGCCGAAACGACACCAGAGGACGGCGACCCGATCGCCGACGAGGCCAGGCGCGCCCGCGAGGATCGCGACCGCAGCCTGTTGCCCTCCAACGACGGCCTCGGTCCCGGCGCGGGCGAGACGCCGGCCGCGGACGTCAGCGCAGGCGCCTCCGACCGGGAGGACGCTGCGCCCGACGTCACCAGCACACCCAGCCTTGGCGCTCCGCCGCGCCGCACTGACCGACCGGACTTTCGCTCCAGCCAGCTCGACGGCGCGCCCGACGAGGACGAGGAGGACTAGGCGGGCGGGTCGGGGCTGGTCGTCTCCGCGTCACCCGCGCCGGCGCCCGCAGGGGTGGCCTTGGCAAAGCGCAGCGCCGCGGAGTTGATGCAGAACCGCTGCCCGGTGGGCTCGGGTCCGTCCTCGAAGACGTGGCCGAGATGGCCGCCGCAGCGCCCGCAGCGCACCTCCGTGCGCGGCACGATCATCTTGAAGTCGCGGTGCTTCTCGATGCTGTCGGGGTCGGCGGGGGCGTAGAAGCTGGGCCAGCCGCTGCCGGACTCGTACTTGGTGCTCGAATCGAAGAGCTCCGCGCCGCAGCCCGCGCAGAGGTACTGTCCCGCGGCCTCGACGTGGACGTACTGGCCGGTCCCGGCGCGCTCGGTGGCGCCGCGACGCAGCACCGCGTACTGCTCGGGGGACAGCTGGTCACGCCATTCCTGGTCGGTCTTGACAACTTTCTCGGTCATGGTCCAACGGTAGACCATTCGTGGCTTTCGAGCACTCCCCGACGGCGTCAGGAGCCGGAGCCGCGCCACTCCCGGCGGCGCCACGGCTCCGCGGCGAACGACGCCCGCACCGCCTCGCGAATCTGCCCGTCGGCAATGACGTCAGCCCCGGTCAGGGCGAGAGCCGCCGCACCGCGGAGCATCACGTCGTGGGCCTGCTCGGTGGCCGCCGCCTCACGGAACTCGTGGGTGTGGCAGGAGACGCCCTCCTCGGTGATGGCGACTTCGGGATGGATGGTGGGACAGGCGTACGAGAGGTCACCGACGTCCGTCGAACCGACGCGTTCCCATGGGGTGGCCACCCGCGGCCGCAGCCCGAGCGACTCGAGGTGCAGATGCCCGCGCTCGGCGAGGACGCGGTTGCTGCGCAGGTCCTTGTACGTCTCCTCCCGCTCAAGCTCGAGCGAGCACCCGGTGGCGCTCGCCGCCGCCTCGAAGATGGCGCGAAAGCGAACGTTCATGACGTCGAGATAGGCGGCCTCGCGAGCGCGGGTGAGAAACTCGCCGCTGGTGCGCTCCGGGATGATGTTCGGGGCGGTACCACCCTCGGCGATGAACCCGTGCACGCGCGCACCGTCCTGGAGCTGCTGTCGCCACAGCGAGATGCCGTTGTACGCATGCACGAAGGCGTCGAGCGCGTTCAGCCCCTGGTCAGGGTCGCCGGCGGCGTGCGCGGCGCGACCGGTGAATGCCCACCTCCAGTGCGTGCATGCAAGCGCCCACATCACCGCCATGGTGCGGTCGGTAGGGTGGAGGATGAGGGCGGCGTCGCAGTCGTCGAAGACGCCGTCGTTGACCAACGGGATCTTGCCACCTCCGCCCTCCTCGGCAGGACTGCCCACCACCCGCACATGCCCGGCGATGCCACCGTCGCGCAGCGCCTGCAGCAGCGCGATCCCGGCCGCAGCCGAGGCGGTGCCGATAAGGTTGTGACCGCAGGCGTGGCCCAGGCCGCGCAGCGCGTCGTACTCGCAGACGAAGGCGACCCGCGGACCGCCGTCACCGCTCTGGGCGTCGGCGATGAAGGCCGTCGGCATGCCCGACACGTCACGACGAACATCGAACCCCTGCGACTTGAGAAGGCCGCCCAGGGTTGCGCACGCGCGTGTCTCCTCGAACGCGGTCTCGGGATGCGAGTGGATGTCGAGGGAGACGTGGCGAAGCTCCGTGCGCTGCTCGGCCAGCACCGCCTGGATGCACGCGGCGACCGAATCGATGGCCACAGACAAGGCAAGCCTCCCGTTTGGACGGTCGCGCCGTGACGGCGTCGGCCTCAGGGACTGACGCCCGACCCGGGTGGTGGCTGAGCACCACCCGGTGAAGAGAGGTTGCTGCCGGGGGTGCTCTGCACCGAACCGCCCCCGGTGCCGCCAGCAAAGTGCACGAGTAGCACCACCACCACCGCGATCACCACGATGACCGGGACGAGGATGAGGAGCAGCCGTTGTGCGGAGGGCCGCGCCGCGCTGCCCGACGGAGGCGGTGGTGTTGTTGCCACACGGTCACCTTAGCCCACGTGCCCAGGCTGTGGTGAGGTCGCCGCTCAGCTTCCCCGATAGCGGGCTGCCCCCTGCGCAAGCGTGGCGGCGATGTGCTCGCGCAGCGACGGTGGTGCGATGACCTCGACGGAGCCGCCCCAGCCGAGCACCCACGACCGCATCTCTACCTCGCTGGCCACCCGCATCCGCGCGTCCATGCCGCCGTCGTCGCGCTCGGTGATCTCCGCGCCACGGTGCCACAGCGCCTCGCGCGCGCGCTCTGCAATGGCGCTGTCGAAGCGCAGCACCACGTCGTCCTGCCCGGGCGCCTGCCAGATGCCCCACGAGCCGCTCACCACCGCGTCGATGTCGAAGTCCTCTGGCACAGTGAACGTCTGCGGCAGCAGCCGGGCGTCACGCACCCGGTCGAGGCGGAAGGGGCGCACCTCTCCGGAGAGGTCGTCGTGGGCAAAGATGTACAGCGTGCGGCTCTCGGCGCGCGGCTCCAGGAAGTACGGGCTGAGCACACGTTGGGTCTCCCGCCCCTCGGCATCGCGGTACGTGACCGCAACGCCCTGACGGCGGACGAAGGCGTCAACGATGACGCGCTCCACCTCCTGCCGCTCGCCGTGGGCGGGACGTCGCTCGGAGGCGGCGATGAGCCCCTGCAGGTAGCGGGTGACCACGGGGACGCTGAGCGCGCGGGCCAGCTGCGCCAGCGCGCCGATCAGAGCGGGCGCCTGCTCGGACCGCATCTGCTGCATCGCGCGCACCGCGAGGAGCAGCTCGGTTGCCTGGTAGCGATCCAGCTGCATCGCCGGCAGACGGCTGCGCGAGCCGATGCGGAAGCGGCCGTCGACCTCCTCGATGTCGATGCCGGCGCTGTCGCGCAGCGTGCTGATGTACCGCTGCACTGTCCGCGTGGTCACCTCGAGCTGGTCGGCGAGCTGGCGCGTGGTCAGCCCCGCCTGAGTGTCGGAGAGACGCTGGAAGAGTTGGATGACGCGGAGGAACTTCTCGCCGCTCTCGTAGCGCTGGCTCATGTGATCAGGTGATCACGTTGACCGCGCGACCGGCGACGAGCGCTACGGTGAGGAGCGACGCCACGCACTGGATTGCCATCAGCCCCTTGGCCTTGCGCGTCAGCGGCAGGGTGTCGGTGGGGCTGAAGGCGGTGGCGTTGGTGAGCGAGACGTACAGGTAGTCGAAGAACGTCGGCCGCCATCCCGGTGGCGCCTTCTCCGGCAGGTTCATCTGCGGAAACAGGAAGTCACGGTACGGTGCGCCGGGCCGCAACCGCGCTGCCGGCCCGCCGCCATCCAGCTCCCAGTACCAGAGGCCGAAGACGATCACGTTGGTGAGGTAGATCTCGATCGCCGAGATGATCAGCGTGCGGCCGGTGATGTGGACACCGCCGAGGATGACGTGGACGAGCAGGCCGAGCGAGGCGACGTTGGCGAGCGTGGTCAGGCCGATGAGCGCGATCGCCGCCATCCGGCTCGGACCCGCCTCGCCCGGGTGCCGGTGCGGCCGGGCCACCGTGAGCGGGAGGAGGATGGCGCCCTCCAGGGCGGGGAAGACCCAGCGCGGGCCGAGGACGAGCAGCTCCGGCAGGGCGAGATACAGCGCGATGGCGAGGACGATCGAGAGCGTCGCGGGCCAGCGCGCCTGCAGCAGGGGCACGTCTGCGGCAGGAGGCGGGGTTTCAGCGGCCTGCTCAGGCATCCCAGCGACGATACGTGAAGAGCGGGTGCCGGCCTGGCAGCGCAGGCGGGCGGGCCGGCGCTACTCGATACAGCCCCCGTCGGGCGCCGCCGACGCAGGCAGGCGGGAGAGGACGGATTCCGTGATCCTTCCGAGCTCGGCGACGTCGGTCTTGGAGAGCCCATCGAAGAGATAGGTGCGCAGGTGCTCGACGTGGCGCGGAGCCGCGGCCGCCAGGGCGTCGAAGCCGTTGTCGGTGAGCGTCGCCAACCAGCCGCGGCGGTCGCTCGGGCAGGTGGTGCGTTCCACCCAGCCGAGCTCGACGAGCCGCTCGACGGCGTGGCTCATCCGGCTCGGTGAGCTCATCGTCGCCTCGGCGAGCTCGCTCATCCGCAGCGTCCGGCGCGGCGCCTCGGAGAGCACCACGAGGATGGCGTAGGCGCCCGCCGCCATGCCGGCGTCTCGGGAGAGGTCGCGGTCGAGCTGGGCGAAGAGGAGCCGGGCGGACTCGCGGAAGGCACGCCAGGTGCGCTGCTCCGCGGTGGTCAGCCAGCGGGTCTCGGTGGGGGTGGGCGGGGTAGCCATGAGAATAGTGTAACCGAAAAGTTTGACATCTCAACTTCTTTGGTGATAGTCTACTCGGCAACAGTTGAGCATTCAAAAAGGAGCTCAGAAATGACCGCCACCGCCACCGCCACCGCCAACCCGACCCAGCCCCAGATCGACGGCTACACCGCCGGCCGCTGGGCCATCGACCCCGTCCACTCCGACCTGTCCTTCACCGCCCGCCACATGATGGTGAGTAAGGTGCGCGGCCACTTCCGCGACTTCGACGGTGAGGTCGTGCTCGCCGAGAATCCGCTCGAGTCGACGGTCACCGCGAACATCCGCGTGGCCTCGGTCGACACCAACCAGGAGTTCCGCGACAACCACATCCGCTCCGGTGACTTCTTCAACGCCGAGACGTACCCGACGGCGACCTATCGCTCAACCGGCGTTCGTGTCGACGACGACGAGTTCATCATCGACGGCGAGCTGACCCTCCGCGGCGTGACCCGCTCGGTGCCACTGGCGGTCGAGCTCAACGGCTTCGGGCCGGACCCGCAGGCCGAGGGCGGTCGCCGAGCCGGCTTCACGGCCCGCGGCAAGATCAACCGCAAGGACTTCGACGTCAACTTCGGTGGTGTGATGAACGGCGTCACCGTGGTCAGTGACCAGATCGAGCTCACCTTCGAGGTCGAGACGATCCTCCCGCCTCAGGCCTGATCCGACACTCCCCTCACTGGGGCCGGCGACAGACTGCTGTCGCCGGCCCATTTCATGCTCGGCGCATGGTCCAGCAGACGGCGGCACTCATCGATCGACCCCCGCCCGGGCACTACCGGGAGCGGCTCAGCACCGTGCTCGAATGCATCCCGGTCGCCGAAGAGCAGCCCTGGCCGCGCTGGCGATTGGCGTCCGCCCCACGTCGAGTGACGGTCCGCTCAAGCCGCCACCCGACCGGCCAGCTGCCCCTACCGTTGGAGGCCGGCGACGGCGCTCCCCTTCGCCCTAGGGTATGACGTTCATCGCCGTGAGGATTCGCGCCGCCAGCTCAGCGTCGCCGTCCACGACCACCTCGCCGCAGTCGATCGCGGTGGCCCCGTCGCGGCGACCCGAGGCCACGCGCATGAACACGACGGGGGAGGCGCGAAGGTGCAGCGTCGCCTTCCCCGCCGCAGGATCCGCGGGCACGCCTCGCCCCGCCTGCACACTGGCCGCGGTGCGACGTGGCAGCGGCGGTCCTATGTCGAGCGCGACGCAGGTTCCTTCGGTGGCGCCGCCCTTGGCCAGCCCGCGCGGCAGCAGCATGAGCATCTCGTCGAGCACCCGGCGCCCGGACGGCGTGTCGACGGCGGCGTCTTGGTCAAGACCCAGGGCCTCTCCGATGTCGAGCTCGTGCACCACGTAGTCCCACAGCCGGATGGCGATGAAGTCACCCTGCCCGACCACGCCACCGCGCGGGGAGGGCACCTCGTCGGCCAGCGCCGCCTCGTCGAGGTTGCGGAGCTGCTCGAGACGGAGCCCTGTGGTCTCGCGGAACTCGGCGAGCACGTCGGCGCCCGACCAGGAGCGCCGGCGATCGACCATGCGCTCGTTGAGGTGACCGAGGGGATTGCGGACGTGCGCGATGGCCGCCGGCTCGTGGGCGGGCTCATCAAGACCGAGGAGCATGGACTCGAGGGAGCCGAGGTGGCCGACGACATCCTTGACGTCCCACGCCGGCAGGGCGGTGGGCCGGTGCCAGCCGGCTTCGTCGAGCCCGGCGCACATGGCGTCGATGCGCGCACAGCACGCGGCGATGGCGTCGATGGTGGGCGCCTGGCTGTTGGCCACGGCGCAGCCTAGCGCAGCTCCACCACCGTCGAGGATGCCGAGTCCGACGACCGAGCCGGGTGCGGGATCATGAGCGACATGGAGCCCCTCTCCCTCTTCTCGCCGTCCGCGCAGACGTGGTTCGGGGACGCGCTCGGCGATCCCACCGAGGTGCAGGCGCGCGGGTGGCCGGAGATCGCCGCCGGCCGTCATGCGCTGCTCTGCGCGCCCACAGGCAGCGGCAAGACGCTGGCCGCCTTCCTGTGGTTCGTCGACAGCCTCGGGCGCTCACCCGTCCCCACCGAGGGGCAGCGCTGCCGGGTGCTGTACATCTCCCCGCTCAAGGCGTTGACCGTCGATGTCGAGCGCAACCTGCGCGCGCCGCTGCGCGGCATCGCGCTGGAGGCAGAGCGCCGCGCCGAGAGCTTCCGCGAGGCACGCGCGGCGGTGCGCAGCGGCGACAGTACGTCCGCGGAGCGGCGGGACCTCGTGCGCCACCCGCCCGACATCCTCATCACCACGCCCGAATCACTGTTCCTGATGCTCACCAGCGCGGCGCGCGAGACGCTGCGCAGCGTCACCACGGTGATCGTCGACGAGATCCACGCGCTCGCCGGCACCAAGCGAGGCGCGCACCTCGCGGTCAGCCTGGAGCGACTCTGCGCGCTGACCGACAGCGACCCGCAGCGCATCGGCCTGTCCGCAACGCAGCGCCCTCTCAGCGAGGTCGCACGGTTCCTGGGGGGCACCGGGCGCGACGTGGCCATCGTCGACGCCGGCGTGCGCAAGCCGATGGAGCTGACCATCGAGGTCCCGGTCGATGACATGACCGACCTCGACCGCGGCGCTGAGCGTGGTGGCGATGTCTCGACCCCGCAGGCACCGCGCCGCAGCATATGGCCGGCGGTGACGCCGCGGCTCCTCGAGCTGATCCGCGCTCATCGCTCCACCATCGTCTTCGTCAACTCGCGCCGTCTTGCCGAGCGGCTCAGCGGACAGCTGAACGACCTGGCCGGCGAGGACCTGGTGCGCGCCCATCACGGCTCGATCGCGCGCGAGCAGCGCACGGTGGTCGAGGAGATGCTCAAGGAGGGCCGGCTGCCGGCGATCATCGCCACCAGCTCGCTGGAGCTCGGCATTGACATGGGCGCGGTGGACCTCGTCGTCCAGGTCGGCTCGCCGTTGACAGTCGCGTCCGGCCTGCAGCGCATCGGCCGCGCCGGGCACAGCGTCGGCGTCGCCTCGCGCGGAACCATCTTCCCCACCCATCGCGGTGACCTGTTGGAGGCGGCGACCATTGCCGAGCGCATGCTCGATGGCGCCATCGAGGAGACGCGCGTTCCGCGCAACCCGCTCGACATCCTCGCCCAGCAGATCGTCGCCATGGCGGCGCTCGACACCTGGGATGTCGGCGAGCTGCGGCGCACCATCGTGCGCGCGTATCCTTTCGCCGACCTCGGCACGCGCGCGTTCGAGGCAACGCTCGACATGCTCGACGGCCGCTATCCGTCGGAGGAGTTCGGCGAGCTGCGCGCGCGCATCGTCTGGGACCGGCTCGCGGGCACGGTGCGCGGCCGAGCCGGCGCGCAGCGCCTGGCAGTCACTAGCGGCGGCACCATCCCCGACCGCGGCCTGTACAGCGTCAACATCTTCGAGGACGGCCGTCGCGTCGGCGAGCTCGACGAAGAGATGGTGTACGAGCTCCGCCCCGGCGAGGTGTTCATCCTCGGCGCCACCAGCTGGCGCTGCGTCGACATCACGCCGCAGCAGGTGCTCGTCCTGCCGGCGCCGGGAGAGCCGGGGAAGATCGCCTTCTGGCACGGCGACTCAGTGGGCCGCCCCTTCGAGGTCGGCGCCGCGGTGGGCGCGCTGGTCCGCGAGCTGCGCGCCGCGGGCGAGCCGGCCGCGCTGGAGCGGCTGCGCT
>NZ_JAEKNS010000079.1:0-13467 GCF_016464765.1 Candidatus Aeolococcus gillhamiae
GACGCGCCAGCCACGGCCCGGCTGCGCCCCGCCGCGGCCCACAACGTCGCCGCCGGCGTTCAGATAGAAATTGCGAGCGCCGGCTCCCTCGAGCATCGCCGCGGCGCGATCGACGGACCATCCCTTGACGAGCGCTGACGGGTCGAAGGGCGGTCCGTGGCGTCGTCCCCACACCTCGAAGATCCCCTCCGACTCGCGGTGGACGTCGTCACAGAGGGCGAGCACCTCGCGGACGTCGTCGCTGCTCTCGCCGACCCCGAGAGCGCCGCGGCCGAGGCGGCTGACCTCACTGTCCTCGCGGTAGGTGCTGAATCGGGCGTCGACCTCGTGAAACCAGCCGAAGACGCCGTCGACAGCCGCGTCGGCAATCCCGGGATCACGCAGGTGGAGACTGACGACGGTTCCCATGACGTGCTCGACGCGCACCATGCTGACCCTGCCTCAGCCCTGGGTCTGCTGCAAGTCGGACCTGCACCGGCGCTCACCGCAACCCGGTGTGAGTCGGCCACTACAAGTGCGCCTGGTCAAGCGCGGACTGGACAGATTGCGCGTACGAGTCACTGGTGAAGGTGGCGCCGGAGAGGATATCGATCTGGGCACTCTGTGCCTGGACGACCTCGTCATGCAGGAGCGGGCCGGCCTGCTGACTGATCTCGGCGGATCGCTGTCGGTCGGAGGGCAGCGTCAGCGCCTGGACGTCGGTGATCTTCCCCGCGGCGATGATCACCGTGACCTGCACGTCGCCGTATTGATTGGGAATGTCATGAAGAGGGCCCCCCTGGTGAGAACGTGTGGGTTCTCGTAAGGAACCAATCACCACGGAGGGCCCAGGACAATGGTGCACGTTGGACTCGACTTGAGTCGACGTCGTCTGGATGTGTGCGTACTCGGCGAGAACGGCGACAAGCTCACGGTGACAACCGCGCCGCCCGACCGTGACGGGCTTGGGGTGCTGGCGCGGAAGATCGCCGGGTTTGGCGAGCCCGTGAACGCTGCCATCGAATCGATGAACGGTGCTCGCTACATCCACGACACGCTCGAGCTGCTCGGCTGGGATGTGGAGATCGCCGACGCGCAGAAGGTGAAGGGGCTCGCGCCCTTGGCGTGCAAGACCGATCGGATCGATGCCTGGGTCCTTGCGGAACTGTCTCGGCGCGACCTGGTGCCGGCGATCTGGCTCCCCGATCCCGGCGTGCGGGCCGAGCGAGAGCGGGCTCGATATCGGCTCCACCTAGTGCGACACCGCACGATGTTCAAGAACCGCGTGCACGCCACGCTCATCGCCTTCGGCAAGCCGTGTCCGGTCTCAGATCTCTTCGGTGTGAGCGGGCGCGATCTGCTCCGCAAACTGGATCTGCCGGAGCCGTGGAGCACCAACGTCATCCGGGCGCTGCAGCAGATCGACCAGCTCGAGGCCGAGATCGACACCTGCGCGGTCGAGTTGCGACAGCTTGGTGCCGATCATCGCTATGTCCCACTGCTGACAACCGTCCCCGGGATCAGCTGGGTGCTCGGCTACACCATCGCATCAGAGATCGGTGACATCTCCCGTTTCAGCTCGCCCAAGAAACTCTGTGGTTACACCGGGTTGTGCCCGCGCGTGTACCAGTCCGGCGGCAAAGATCACCGCGGGCCGCTGGCGAAGAACGGGCCCAAGTACCTGCGCTGGGCGCTCATCGAGGCAACAGTCCATGCCGCCCGGCATCCCGCCTACAGAGAGCACTACGAGCGCACCGCCGCACGGCTCGGCAAGCAGCGAGGCAAGAAGGTCGCTCGCGTCGAGGTCGCCCGCAAGCTCGCTGAAGCGATTTGGCACATGTGCACCAACGACCGTCCGTTCACTCCGGCAAGGTCCCACGTGAATGCTCTGGTCGCGTAGACGACCCTGATAGGAGATGGACCAGCTGGGGTGCTCCGTCCGGACGTGGGTCGCGATGTTCGCCCAGGGAGGTGTCAACGAAGGGTGTCACATGGGGGACCGCGGGGGAGGTGGCATCCGCCGCGTCGCGACCTGCCCGGCGCGATGGTCTGGCCGCGGCGACCCCGCACCGGCTAGACCATCGGTGCGGCGACGGGGTCGTCAATTGTCAGTTGCGCTCAATCCCGACGTCGCGAAACCTCCGTACTGTGGTGGCGTTCAGCAGTAGTGCGGACATTGAGGTGAAAGTGACCAGCGATGTATTGACTCCATTCGCCGTCGCGGTAGGGTTGGTGGTCTATCTCGTCGCGTTCGGTTTTGGCGTGGCCTTGGTGGTCCGCGGCGGGTATCGATGGGCACGCACATCGACATCGTCCTCCGCGATCGCGATGGGTGCCGGCGTGCTCGGGGGCCTCGTTGGGCTCCTCGGCGGTTGGGTCATAGCGGATGTCAGGGTCGCGTGGAGAGCTCGCGGCCGCTTGCTATGGCTGCTGGCCTCTGCGGCCTGGGCGATCGCGGCATGCGTGAGCGGAGCAGTCGCTCTCGACGTGAGTGGTACCTCTCAACCGAATCAAAGCACCTGGGTGGCGATTCTTGAGTGGTCGCCTGCGTTCCCGCTGGTAGTCACGTTCGGCGTGATTGTCGGGATCTCGCTGTGGCGCCGTCGGCTTGCGTGGGACAGCGCCGCCGTTCCGCAGAGTCTGCTGTGGTCGAGTCTCGCCCTGGCGTGCCTTGTCGCACCAAAACCAAACTAGCGGAGACGGCAGGCGACGCCCTGGCTGGCCCGGGCGCGTAGCCCACCGAGCCCTGCGGACTACCAGTCCGCTCCGAGGCAGCTTGCGTTCGTTGCGCATCCTCGGCAGGCCGAGGCGGTAGCTAGAGCAGCTTGTAGCTGAAGGCCGGAGAGTGTAGGGCAGGAATCAGCGCGAGGCTGACGACGACAATTCCAATGATCAAGGAGATAACCATTGCTCTTACGGCGGCTTGCCGCCAGGTACGCGCCGGCTGAAAGGCCACCCGGCACACCAGAAGTGTCCACTGCCAGGGATGGAACGCTGCTCCGCCGTGTTCTCTGCCCACGATTACTGTGTACCACCTCGGTGCCCTGATATCAAGGATGGCGAACACCCGATAGTGGGTCAGTTTGATCGACGACGACCGTTGAACCGGATAGCGGCGTAGATCACGCCGTTAGCGCCGGGCCGACATCGGCCTGCTTCCGTGTGCCGTACGGACCTGATCCACCGCCGCAGTAGGTGACTTCGATGGCGGTGCCTTCGGGACTGAAGTCGGGTGGGTGGGCGCGCGGTCAGCCAGGGTAAGTCCGCGTTTCGCGGGCCAGGACCGAAGGTGGAGGAGGGACTAGCGAAGAGCGTAGGCAGCTTCCACGACAGCGCCTCGCCGCGCTTCGGGAGTGGAGCCCTCTGTCCCCAGGACCGCTAGGTCCGGTGGGAACAGCCAACGCTCGCCAAACGGGGCCATGACCCATTGCACACGGACGTTGACGCCTGCGGCTTTCATCGTCCTGTAGCGCGCCCGCAGCGCACGTGGCTTCTCGGACCGGTAGCCGGCCATGTGTTGCTCGCCCTGAGTCATCTTCCAGCTCTGTCCCACCGGTAGGTATGCATCGAACCGCGGATGGGCTCGGGCAGCCAAGTGACCGGCGTACGGGTGAAGCCCTGCCCACTCTTGAATTCTCAGACGCAGATCGGCCTCGGAGATTCCATTCGCGCGCCACAGCCAGAACCAGAAATTGAGTGTCTCATCGATATCCTCGCTCCAAACGAATGGCGCCGACGCAGCACGCATGTCTCAAGGGTAGGCGCTGCATCTCCCGGCCGCGCAAGGGGCGTCGGTGGTGGAGAACGCCCGTCCGCTCCGCGTACCCGGACCGGACCCTGGCCGGCCGGGCGCAAGCTCTTCGCCGCCCGAGCCTCCGTGGCCTGACTGGCATGACAGTCGAAGCTGGTGTGAGGTCATCGAATTAGGTAGCCGACGCGACTCCGTAGCTCCCCCAACTCCCGTCTGGCCCGATGTGGCCGCTCTCACGCGTAGCACGGCACTCCCTCCGCTCCGGCCGGCGTTGCCGGCACTCCGCTACGCTCGCGCCGTGCTCTGACCGCGTGCGTCCACATTCGGACCACACGGAGGGTCAGAGATGACCACGACAGTCTCGTCGGCAGCCGTCGCAGCGGAGGTGGCCGTCATCCCGCTCGCTGACATCCATCGGGGCGGCAACGTGCGCCAGGAACTCGGTGACCTCGAGTCCCTGGCGGAATCCATTCGTCAGCACGGCGTGCTCACGGCGGTCCTCGTCGAGCGCCGGCAGGACGGAGGCTTCGAGCTCGTCGCCGGCTACCGACGAGTCGCAGCTGCGGAGGCTGCCGGACTCGAGCTCATCCCCGCCGTCGTGCGGGACCCGGTGCCCGGGGTCCAGCGGGTCAGCGATCAGCTCGCCGAGAACGCGGACCGCTGCGCGCTCACCGAGCTCGACGTCGCCGGCGCCATACAGCAGATGCTCGACCTCGGAGCCTCGACGGATGCTGTGGCGACGCGCTTCGCCACGAGCACGGACACCATCGACCGCTGGCGGGCGGTGCTGGCGTTGCCCGCACCGCTGCTCGCGCTGGTCCGTGACGGCACCATCGCCGTTGGCGATGTCGCCGACCTCGGCGAGCTTGGTGAGGATGAGGAGTTCGTCGCGGCAGTCGTTGCTGAGGTACGGGGAGGAACCACGCCGCAGTGGGCCGTTTCTCGCGTTCGGCAGCAGCGTGCTCTCACCGCCGCCGTGGCGACGGCGCAGGCCAAGCTGGAGAAGGAGGCGTGTCCCGTCGTAGCCGCGCCGCGCTACGACACGGTGACTGGCAACTCGAAGATGCAGCGTCTGGGTGATGGCGTCAAGGTGACGCTACGGCAGCACCGCAAGCAGCCCTGCCACGCGGCCTTCATCACCGGCCGTGGCGAGGTGGCGTACGTCATCGATCGCGGTCGCCACGCCGGGGAGGCCGGCAGCGGCGTCCTCGATCTCAAGGCGGAGCGCGCCGCCAAGCGGGCCGTTGTCAAGGAGTTGCGCGACGCCCAGCCGGTGCGAGCGGCGGCATTGAAGGCGGCGATCGCCAACGGTGCCTTTGCAACGGACGAGGCGGTCCGCCACATCCTCACCACCGCTCTCTGGGACGCGCGCATGGAGGAGCTCGAGGATGCCTGCGGCCTCCTCGAGCTGACCATCCCGGAGGAAGGCTGGGGCGTGAGCCGGCCGCTTGGCGTCCTCCTGGGGCACGCCGGCAATGACCTGGGGCAGCTGACCACCGTGGTGCTGGCCGTGCAGCTCGCCCGCGGTGAGCGGCGACTGGCAACCCAGCCGCCGCGGACGAGCGACCCCCACGTGGCCAACTTGTACGGAGCGCTGCTGGACAGCACGGGAATCCACGAGCTGAGCGAGGCGGAGCGGGCGCTCATCGCCGAGCGCGGCCTCAGTCAATGGAGCGAGTGCCGTCACCTGCTGCCCGGAGCGGTGGCGGTCACCGAGGAGGAGACGGCGGAAGCCAGGTAGCCAACGGTCTTCGACGGGGACGGCTGCCGCCGCAGTGGTGATGGCCGTCCTCTGCGAGGGAGGGCCGCCGGGCCTGCACAGAGGCGTCCTCCGGACGGTGAGGTCTTGATCGCTGTCGTGGCATTCGAGCAGCGCGCGGCCTCCGCTACAACCCCCAAGGCAAGTCGCCTGCGGCGAGGGGTTTCCGCTCCGGCCTCGTACGCGCTGCTTCCCGAAGGCCACGCGATCAACCTCACCGGAGGACACATCCATGGCCCGGAAGCCCGCCCTCGCAGCCGACGTCCAAGCGGACGTCACCGACACCCCGTCGAAGTCCCGGTCGTACGGGGTCAACCATTTCTAGGTTATCTGGAATCAAGGTAGTAGTAGTCGTTGGGAGGAGGGGGCGCGGGGGGTGCGCCGGGATAAACCGACATGGAGAAGGAGATGCAAACGCTCTACATCGAGGGGCTAGCGACCCACGGTGGCCCCGAGTCATGCGTTGTCGCCCGTGAGGGTGACGGCGAAGCGTTGACAAGGGTACGTGCAGGCCAGGCTATTGAGCCGCGAAATAACCTAGTCCGGGGTGCCGACGCTGTCTCCCGACGCGGAAGGCAACACCGCCGACAGCGCTATCGCAAGCTGGCAGCGGACCCCGCGCGGTCTGGGAACCTGTGCATGCACGGAATCTCCATGTGCGAGAACCGGGAGATCTCGCGGTCACCTGTTCCGCCGATCACGGGACAGGACGCTCAGGGAAGGCTGAGGCCACACGCCTGAGATGCACGGCCACGAGAAGTCAGACAGCCCCGTAGTACCTACGAAACCGCCGAACAAGGCCGCGGCCGCGGAGGTGGTGGAGGAAAGGGGGCTGGCCAAGGGGAACATGACCAGCAAAACGCATGCCGGGCCCAGAGCCGGAAGAGGTGCGTCAAATGCGCTGGATCGTGTGCGCGAACTGGCACGAAAGGACAAGGAAGTGCGGTTCACGGCGCTGCTGCACCATGTCGACGTCGATCGTCTGCGGACGGCTTATGGGGCGCTGCGCCCTGCGGCTTCACCAGGCGTGGATGGCGTGACATGGGCAGCCTATGGGCAGGACTTGGAGGCCAACCTTCAGGACCTGCATCAGCGGGTGCACGCAGGACGCTACCGGGCGAAACCATCACGGAGGGCGTACATCCCAAAGGCGGACGGGCGGCGCCGGCCGCTCGGCATCGCCGCGCTGGAGGACAAGATTCTCCAGCGAGCGGTCGTCGAGGTGTTGAACGCGATCTACGAGAAGGACTTCCTGGGCTTCTCCTACGGATTCCGGCCAGGGCGCAGTCCACATAACGCATTGGATGCGCTGGCAACCGGGATTGCACGGAAGAAGGTGAACTGGGTGCTCGATGCGGACATCCGCGACTTTTTCACCAGCCTGGATCGGGCTTGGTTGGAAAAGTTTCTCGGGCACCGGATTGCGGACAAGCGGATCCTGCGTCTCATTCAGAAATGGTTGAGTGCAGGGGTCATCGAGGACGGGAACTGGAAGGAAACAGAAGGTGGAACACCGCAGGGAGCGTCGGCATCGCCGTTGCTCGCCAACGTGTACCTCCACTATGTCTTCGACCTGTGGGTCCGACAATGGAGAAAGCGGCAGGCGCATGGCGACATCATCGTTGTGCGTTTTGCTGATGACTACGTTGCCGGTTTCGAACATCGACACGACGCCGAACATTTCATGGCCGATCTTCGCGAACGGTTCGCGGAGTTTGGACTGGAACTGAACCCCGAGAAGACGCGCCTCATCGAGTTTGGACGGTTCGCCGCCGAGCGTCGATCGGCGCGGGGCCTCGGCAAACCGGAGACTTTCGACTTCTTGGGCTTCACGCATTGCTGCGGAAAGACCAGGAGCGGGGGTTTTGTGGTGAGACGCGTCACGATCGCGAAGCGCATGCGCGCCAAACTGCACGAGGTCAAAAGCCAACTGCGGTCTCGCATGCATGACCCTATCCCGGCCCAGGGCCGATGGTTGAGGAGCGTGGTACAGGGTCATTGTGCGTACTACGCCGTGCCCTACAACATCCGCGCAACTCGTGAGTTCCGACAGCAAGTGACACGCCTCTGGTTCCAAGCGCTCACGCGCCGGAGTCAACGCGGTCGTCCAAAGTGGGAACGAATGGGCCGTCTCGCACAGCGATGGCTACCGCCTGTACGCATCATGCATCCGTATCCCGAAGCCCGTTTCGACGTTCGTACCCGAGGCAGGAGCCCAGTGCGTTAGTTGCGCACGCTGGGATCCGTGCGGGGGGCCGTCCGCGAGGACGGTCCCTACCGCTATAGGAACCCTTGTGGATGCTGTGGAAACAGTGGACGCGCCCGCTGGCACGGTGTTCTCATAGCGTCCTGCTGACCGGCGATGTGAGCTGGGAGGATCGTGTCCGATGCCGCCGGCCGCCGACGTGCTCGCTCGATGGCCGGCGATCTGCCGGCACCCCGATGCATCAGCGTGGCTTCGGCTCCAGGCGGACCTGGGCCTCGCGCCCCGGACGATCGAGGCATACGGCCGTGCGCTTGACGAGTACCTCGTGACCTGCACGGACGAGGGCATCGAGCCAAGCAGGGCCACCCGACGAGACGTCGCGCGCTACGTTCATGAGTTGGCCACACGGCCGCATCGGCTCGGTCCGAACGTCGTGGCCGTCGACTCCGGCGTTGGCCTGGCGAACGCCACGTTACGGCTACGGCTCGTTGCCGTCCGCCTCTTCCACGACTACCTCGTCGAGGAGGGAGTGCGCGCCGACAACCCGGTCGGGCGCGGCCGCTACACGGCCGGCAAAGGCTTTGGCGGCACTCGCCATCGAGGGATGATCCCGCGCTTCACAAAGCTCCCGTGGATCCCGACCGACGACCAGTGGCGTGTGATCCTCGACGCCAGTCGCGGGGAAGGAGCGCGCAACCGTTTCATGTTTGCCCTCGCCTACGACGCTGGGCTTCGCCGCGAGGAGATCTGCTCGCTGCGCACCGACGACATCGATCCCGCGCACAGGACGGTCCGGGTGCGAGCTGAGACGACCAAGGGCCGCCGTCAGCGCGTGGTTCCGTACTCAGCCGCATGCGGCAGCCTGTTCCAGGAATATCTCGCCCACCGTCGCACCCTGAGCACGGCCAGGGGCCCGCTGTTCCTCTCCGAGTCTCATCGCAACGTCGGCCGCCCGATCACGCTGTGGACGTGGTCGAAGGTGATCCGGGCCATCGCCGTGCGCGCCGACGTTCCCCGGTTCAGCACGCACACCCTCCGACATCTCTGCCTCACCGATCTTGCTCGCTCGGGATGGGAGCTCCACGCCATCGCCACCTTTGCGGGACACCGCAACACGGATACGACGCTCCAGTACATCCACCTCTCCGGCAGGGATCTCGCCCAGCGGCTCGAGGCCGGGATGGCCAGCATCCATGCGTGGCGGACCCAGCTGACCGTGGACGTCATCTCATGACGGCGACGGCGGTGGCTCCCGACCGTTCTCGGTGTTCCGTCGGCGCGCTCGCCGCCGTCGATCTCACCCGCTATGAGCGGGTGCCGACGTTCACGAGCAACGAACTCAGGGTGCTCGCTGGTCTCGTGAGGCGGCAGGAAGACCGACCTGCCGGACGCCCCGGGCGATGGACAAACGAAGAGCGCCTGACACTACGGCCACTCTTGCTGCCGATCGAGGATGTCGTTGAGGCAATCGGCGTGTCGTCGACACGACCGTCGCCGCGAGTCGCGGTGATCCATCGCTGCGTCCACGCGATGTTCCGGATGCAGACGCCCGTATGGGCATGGTCGCGTCAGCAATGGGTGGAGATCCTCCGGCACACCGATCCCGATAATCGGACGCATTGCATGGCCGTGGCCTACCTCGTGGGCGGCTATCGTGATCTGCACTTCGAGTTTCCCAAGACGAACCGCTACCGATTCGCGAGCCGCCTGCTGGGCAGTCAGGCTCTCGACGACTCGTTTGCCCGGCTGCAGGCGGTCTTGACGGGCTGGGGATACGCGGCTGCCAGCCACGCGTACGTCCGGGAAGCCCTGTGCGACATGGCGCTCACGACGGGGAGCGCTCAGCTCGAGG
Source organism: Candidatus Aeolococcus gillhamiae (assembly GCF_016464765.1). Classification (NCBI taxonomy): domain Bacteria; kingdom Bacillati; phylum Candidatus Dormiibacterota; class Candidatus Dormibacteria; order Candidatus Aeolococcales; family Candidatus Aeolococcaceae; genus Candidatus Aeolococcus; species Candidatus Aeolococcus gillhamiae. The sequence continues at coordinate 9,548 of NZ_JAEKNS010000079.1, forward strand.
AGATCGCCGCACGCTTTGATGTTGCCGACATCGCGCGCGAGTCGGGCCCACGTGTTGCGCGCGCCGGTCGCCTGGTTCTGCGCGTCTTCGGCAGCCTCGGGCTGCGCGACTCGACATCGACGCAAGCGGACGACGGCGGGTGGGTGAAGGGACGTGCAACTGCGGCCGACGTGCTGCCGGAGTGGGCGCGCTGGATCCGGCGGTGGTTCGACACGTCGATGCTGAGCAGGCGGACGCGCGAGGAGTATCTGGGCGCGTTGATGAAGGCCGGTCGCTGGATGACAGTTCATCATCCCGAGGCCGCCTCACCGTCTGCGTGGACACGGTCGCTGGCCGCCGAGTACGTCGCCGCCGTGGATCGCATGACGCTGGGCGAGTGGTCGCACATGCCGCATACCCGGCGCTACATCGACGGCGTCGGGCTGCCTCTGGACCCCTCCACCAAGGCGGCGCATCTCGGCGCCATGCGAGCGTTCTTTCGAGACGCCCAGGAGTGGGGCTGGATCGACGGGAGGTTTGATGCGGGTCGCGTTTTCCGCACGCCGCGAGCGACGCGCGCGCTGATCGGCCCCGAGCCACGCGTCATCACGGATGACGTGTGGGCAAAGCTCCTGTGGGCCGGGCTCAACCTCACGCCCGCCGACCTTCCCAGCCACGGTTGGAGCGGTCGCGCGTCGTGGTATCCATTCGACCTGGTGCAGGCGATTGCGGTGACATGGCTCTTCGCAGGCTTGCGCATGAACGAAATCGTCCGCCTACGTGTTGGGTGTGTCCGCTGGCAGGCGGATCCCGGTGCGATGGTCGAGGATGGGAGCCAGCCGTCGGCCGGTGCTGTCTGCCTGCTGGACGTGCCAGTCACCAAGACCGGCACTGCGTTCACCAAGCCGGTTGACAGGCTGGTGGGAGAGGCGATCGGCAGGTGGGAGGCGGTGCGGTCGGCGCATCTGCCGTTGGTCGACCACAAGACCGGAGAGAGGGTGGATCTCCTGTTCGCCTACCGTGGCCACCGCCTCGGCAGTGGCTATGTCAACCACATCCTGATCCCGCTGCTGAGCGCGAAGGCGAATGTCCCCACAGCCGATGCCCGTGGCAGGATCACCAGCCACCGCGCGCGGTCGACCATTGCCACCCAGCTCTACAACGCGAAGGATCCGATGACGCTCTTCGAGCTGCAAGCGTGGCTGGGACACCGCTCCCCGGCGAGCACGCAGTACTACGCGAAGATCACCCCGATGACGTTGGCCAAGGCGTACAACGACGCCGGCTATTTCGCGCGCAACGTCCGCGCCATCGAAGTGCTTGTGGATCGTGATGCTGTCCAGAGTGGCGCTGCGGCCTCCGGCACGCCGTGGCAACACTTCGACCTCGGTCACGGGTACTGCACGTACAACTTCTTCGAACAGTGCCCCCACCGGATGGCATGCGCGCGATGCGCCTTCTACGTTCCCAAGGAGTCCACGCAAGCACAATTGCTCGAGGCGAAGGACAACCTCCAAAGGATGTTGGTGCAGATTCCGCTAACCGATGACGAGCGGGCCGCTGTTGAAGAGGGTGACTCTGCGGTGCAGCACCTCCTCGAACGTCTCGCCGACATTCCCACACCACCGGGGCCAACGCCGCGAGAGATCGGCCTCACCCTGCTCCCCATGGTGCCGCGCCACACCCCCTGAGGCGATCCCGCACCAGGGCAGCTTCAGCGACCAACGCCGGCGTTTGGTGGCGAGCGCAGCGGGCTCGACTTGTGGATCAACGGCAGCCTCGGGGGTTTGCTTCCGGGCCATTCGAACGGTGTCCTCCTGATGTGAGGTGTTGATCGCTGTCGTGGCATCCAAGCAGCGCGCGGCCTCCACTACAACCCCCAAGACGAGTCGCCTTCGGCGAGGGGTTTCCGTTGCGGCCTTGTGCGCGCTGCTCCTTGGAAGCCATGCGATCAACCTCACGGAGGACAAGGCAATGGCCCGGAAGCAAGCCATCGAGGCAGACGTCGTGGACGCCGACGTCGACACAACAGCGGCGCGAAGCCGTTCATACGGTCTCAACCGGTTCACCTTGGTGGGCCGGATGACAGCGGACCCGCAGATGCGGTTCACGCAGACCGGAAAGGCGATGCTGCACTTCGGTGTGGCGACCTCGGTCAGCGGGTTCGTGGAGTTCCACGACGTGGTGGCGTGGGAGCGCAGCGCGGAGATTCTTGCCAAGTATGGCGGCAAGGGACGAGAGGTACTCGTCGAGGGACGGATCAGCTCGCGGCCTCGCGAGGTCGAGGGTCACCGCATCAAGCAGGTCCAGCTCGTCGTCGAGAGCTTTCAGCTGCTGGGCAGTCCGGTGTCGAGCCGGAACGGCAGCGAGGACGCCGCATCCGCATAGCGGGATGGGGGCCGGGCAACCGGCCCCCGCTCGCAGCGAATCGAGGAGGTATCAGTATGCAGAAGCAGAAGCGAGTCCCCTGGGGTGGTGGCAAGCCCGGCTGTGTGTACGTGCCGTCGGCGGGCTGGTGGTGCCGGCAATGCGGCGTTTTCCGCGACGTCGACGACACCGATCTCTGTGCCGACTGCCGCCGGGACGGGACGTCGCCAACCGATGTCGGTGTTGAGAAGCCCCGGCGAGCACGGCGATGAGCACACTCGCCGCACTCACGACCCTCCCCGACGCACTCGCCGAGCTCGAGCACGCTGCGCTCCTCCTGCTGCTTGCCGAGCAGGAAGGCGCCGGACGCGAGGCGGCACGAGAGCGCCTGGCTCGGGCGGTGGCGGCGGTGCAGTCGGCGAGGGGTCTGGTCATCGAGCTGCTCGAGGAGACGGGGCGGCCACCGCTTCGCGTACTCGCCGGTGGACGGCAATGTCGCGATATCTCGGAAGGTGCGTAGCGCGCCTCGTTGATTCCACAGAATCCGTCTCCTCGGACGGATGACCGCCGACCCGCAGCTGCGCTTCACGCAGACGGGCAAGGCCGTGCTGACCGTCGGCATCGCCACCAACGTCAACGGCTTCCCCGAATTCCACGACGTCGTGGCCTGGGAGAAGACCGCCGAGGTCATCGGTCAGTACGGCCGCAAGGGTCGTGAGATCCACGTCGAGGGTCGGATCACCTCACGCCTCCGCGAGGTCGAGGGGCACCGCATCAAGCAGGTCGACCTGGTCGTCGAGGAGTTCCAGCTGCTCGGCCCGGCGCCGAACGGTGTGACCGAGGTCTGACGGATCGGGGGCCGGCAGCCGGCCCCCATTTCGTTTGTCCACAGCCTGTGAGGAGTTTGTCCACATGAGCAAGTGCGAGGACGACCTCGGTGCCGAGACCAAGTGCAACCCCGACTGCGTCTATGTACCGGCGCGAGGCTGGTGGTGCCGGCGCTGCGGTGCCTTCCGCGACCTCGACGACACCGATCTCTGCGCGGACTGCCGCCGGGACACGACGCCGACCCAGGACGTGCCGGTCCGTCGTCGGTCGCGGGCGCGGCGATGAGTGCCATTGCGACGCTCACCACGCTTCCTGACGCCCTGGCGGAGCTGGAGCAGGCGGCCCTGCTCTTGCTTCTCGCCGAGCAGGAGGGCGAGGGCCAGCAGATAGCCCGCGCGCGCCTTGCCCGCGCGGTGGCGGGCGTGCAGTCGGCGCGCGGCCTGGTCATCGAGCTGCTCGAGGAGACGGGGCGGCCGCCGTTGTACGTCCTGGCGGGCGGTCGCATAGCGGTCGAGCGGAGCGGGACGGCGTAGGGGGTGGGTGGTCGTCGAGCGCGGTGGCGCCCAAAGCCGCGACGTCCGCAGGTCGGGGATGAGACGCCCCGCATGCGGTCTCCATGCAGATCCGACCGGTCCAGCCCTCGATGGGGCAATGCCACCACAGCCGCCGCCCTCCATGGTGTCAAGGGAGGCTGCGCCGCCTTCGGCGCCCTTGACACCGGGCGGCGGCCGTGGTCCCGCGGGGCC
>NZ_JAEKNS010000095.1:0-24888 GCF_016464765.1 Candidatus Aeolococcus gillhamiae
AACTCGTCCGGGGTCAACGTCGACAGCATTGCCACTTGCTCGAAGCTGTTGCCACGCATGCAGGATCTCCTCGAATACCGTTGTGAGGAGACTCCCACATTTCTGTTTAACTCGTCAACCCCTTTTTCATCACCCTGCTAGATGCATCGCACCCGAGTCTGCAGCCTCATCATCGACAGCGACGACTTGGAGTCCAATCTGGCCTTCTGGAGCGCTGCTCTGAGGGTCGACAACTGGGGTCTCGACGGACCACACGACGACCACGGTGTACTCAAGGATAACGTGGCCGGACTCCACGTGGAGCTCCAGCGTGTCCCCGAGCCCAAGACCGCCAAGAATCGCGTCCATTTCGATATCGAGACTGATGACGTCGAGGCGGAGGTGTGCCGGCTCGAGGCTTTCGGTGCCCGCCGTGTCGAACAGCATTCAAGCGACAAGGTCCATTGGTGGATCGTGGAAGACCCGTGCGGTAACGAGTTCTGCGTCACCAGCGTCCAGAGCCCAGCGTGGCCCGCGGATGCGCGCAGCTGGGACTGACGCGCGCGACCTCGCATGGAGACACCGGTCGCCACCCTGACCCGAGATCGGTGGTCGGACGACTGGAGACACTCGCAACCAACTCTGTGGGTTGATGCGAACACACCGTACGGCGGGTATTGCGGCGATGGCTGACGATGCCTTGCTGCGTGACCCCTTCGAGTTCCGCATTGCCGCAGATGGTCGAGTGCTGATCTACCGGGGCGGCCGCTTGGTGTCGACTGTGGCAGGCGAGGGCGCCAAGCGATTGGCTGGCCAACGCAAGTCCCTTGGGAGCCTCACGTCCACCTCGATCGCGACCACGTCCCTGACCTTGAGTGCGCCGAGCATCGCGGAGTACGGCTTGATGCCATGGTGGCTCTGGACGACGGTGGCTGTGCCGGTGACACGGTCCGCGTCGTGGCTCGACGTCAGTCGGAGCTGCGCCGGTCGCGACCGCCCCGCGATGGTGAGGTCGCCACTGACCGTGGTCTCCTTTGCATCGCCGGCGACCAGCGTGGAGCGGAAGGAGATCTCCGGGTGGTTGGAGGAGTTGAGCACCTTGTTGCGGATGTTGGCGCCGATCTCGCCCCGCTGCTTGTCGGTGAGCGGGATCGCCCCGCCATGCGCTTCCCGCACTTCAAGCGAGGCCGCATCGACTGTCGCGGTCACGCTCGACCGGGCTGGTTCCTCCGCGTTCACAACCACTGTCGCGCTCCAGCGGGCGGCCTCGAGGGTGAGGTCGTGACCCATTCTGGCGGCAGCGCCCTCTCGTGTCGTCCTGATCAGAAGCGTGCCGTGGTCCGGGCCGATGGTGTACGTACCTGTCGTCAGTGCCACAACCTCTCCGCCACTTCGCTGCGCGAGCCCACGGGGGAATTCTACGGCGACCGCGTCGCCGCCGACCGGGGGGCAACGAGTGGTTCCTCGCCACCCACGTGGAGGACATCTCCGAGGAGGAGATGACCCGCAGCGCGGGTGGCGTGATGGCCAACGCCGCGGGCAGCCGTAGGCTCTCGGCGCAGCGTGATCTCGGAAGCGATCGCTCCTCCTGATGAACGACTTCTCCACCCACAGCTACGGCCAGAGCCCTGAGTGCGTAGCCGACCTCCGTCTTCCGGCGGGGGAACCGCTCGGCGCCGTGGTCGTGCTCCACGGCGGCTACTGGCGCGCGAGGTACCGGCGCGACCTCATGGAGCCGCTGGCCGATGCGCTCGTGACGCTCGGTCTCGCCACCTGGAACGTCGAGTACCGGCGCGTCGGCTGCGGTGGAGGGGTGCCCCAGACCCTCGACGACGTCGCCGCCGCCATTGACTCCCTGGCCACGCTGCTCGCCGAGCGCGGCCACCACGGGGTCCCGCTCGTGCTGCTCGGCCACTCGGCAGGCGGCCACCTGGCGCTCACCGCCGCCGGCCGACACACCCACCGCGGCGACCCTTCGTCGGCCCTGGCCGGTGTCGTCTCACTCGGCGGTCTGTGCGACCTCGAGGAGGCGGCGCGACTCCGTCTCAGCAACGGCGCGGCGCTCGACTTCGTCGGCGGTGGCCCAGACGCGCTTCCCGACCTCTACACGGAAGCCTCCCCGCCGCACCTCCTGCCACTGAGGGTCCCGTACCTGCTGCTCCACGGCCTGCAGGACGACTCGGTTCCCTGGCAGCTCAGCGCCCAGTTCCACGAGCTCGCCCGGGCGGCGGGGGACACCGGTGAGCTCGAGCTTCTCGAAGGTGTCGACCACTTCGAGCCGATCGACCCGCGCACGCCATCCAACCGCCGTGCTCAGTCCTGGGTCGCGGCCATCGCCCGCGACAAAGCCGGCTCGGCCGGGGTCACGCCTCCTCCGCCCGAGCCTCGCTGACGATTGCCTCGACATGGGCGCCGGCGCGCGTGGCGAGCGTGGCGTGCAGCTCGGCAAACAGGCCACGCGCCGCGTCTCCGCTCCATCGCGCAGGCAGGAGTTCGCCGGGGAGCCCGGGGTCGAGGTAGGCGACCGGCCGCCACGCGGCGAGCACTTCCATGTAGTCGATGAAGGCGCGCCGGTTGTCGCGCTGACGAGCCCGCCACGTGCGAGCGGTGCGCCGGTGCTTAGCGATGAACTCGCGGTACTGGCGGTCCATGGCACCCATGTCCCAGGCGCGCGCCGCGACGGTGCCGATCTCGGCGCAGCCCCGGTAGTCGCCCTCGAACAGACTCACGTACTGCGCCAGCTGGGCTCGGTCGAGCAGGCGCCGGGCCTCCCTCTCGATGCGCGACGGCGCCATCCACGCGCCCGGCGTCACCTGCCCGAAGCCGAGCCGGATCAGCAGGGCGCGCAGCCGGTGACGGCGCTCACGGCTCTGCTCGGGCACGGAGAAGACGGCCACCACCCACCCGTCGTCGAGGCCCGGCGGTGCGGAGGCTTGGAAGAGCCGTTGGTCGCCGTCACGCAGGATCTCCAGGGCGGACTCCGTGAGGCGGTAGCCCGCCACGCCGTCGCGCGTGTCCGCAGTCAGCAGGGCCGACGCCTTCATGCGCGACACCGCAGCCCGCACCGCCTGTGCGTCGTGGCCGAGGTCCGCCATGAGCGCGACCAGCGCGGCGATGGCCAGCCATCCGCCGAGCGCGCGGATCTCCGCCCCGTAAATGTCGAGGATCAGCGACCGCGTCGACGGCTGGCCCACGGAGCCGGCCGCGCCGTTGCCCGCCGGCGTCACGCCGTGGTCCCCGTGGACGACCTCAAGCGGCGGGCGATGATGGTTCGCTGCAGCTCGGTGGGGCCCTCGTAGATGCGTGGAGCGCGCACATCGCGATAGAGGTGTTCGAGCAGGTGACCGCGCTCCAGCGCCGAGGCCCCGTGGATCTGGACAGCGCCGTCCACAACGCCCTGCGCCGCCTCGGTGGCGAACAGCTTGGCCATCGAGGAGCGCATGGTCACGTCCGGTACGCCGCTGTCGTAGCCGCGCGCGGCGTCGAGCACCATGAGGCGCGAAGCGTGCACCGCGATCGCCATGTCGGCGAGCCGGTGCGCCACGGATTGCATGTCGAACAGCACTCCTCCGAATGCTTGGCGGGTTCGCGCGTGGTCGAGCGCGGCGTCCAGAGCGGCTTGTGCCATCCCCACCGCGAACGCACCGACGCTCGGTCGGAACAGGTCGAGAGTGCGCATGGCGACGGCGAACCCGGCGTCGACCTCGCCGAGCACGGCGTCGCTGGAGACGTTGACGTCGTTGAACGTCACCTCCCCGATCGGGTGACCGGAGACCATCTCCAGGGGCGTCCCTGACACGCCGGGAGCGTGGCCGTCGACCGCGAACGCGGTGACGCCCCGCGCGCGGACGCCGCTGGTGCGCGCGAAGACGGTGTACACGTCGGCATCGGGCGCGTTGGAGATCCAGGTCTTGGTGCCGTTGAGCACGTAGCCTCCTCCTGCGGGCTCGGCGCGGAGCTCGAGCGCGGCGGCGTCGGAGCCGGCCCCCGACTCGGAGAGCGCGAACGCCGCGACCATCTCACCGGCGCAGACTCCCGGCACCCAGCGCTCGACGGTGGCGGGCGTTCCCGACTGCAGGATGGGATACGCGCCCAACGCCTGCATGGCGAGCGCCGTCTCCGCCTCGACACAACCTCGGGCCAAGGCCTCCCTGAGCACACAGAGCTCGAGCGCAGACACGGCACCGGGCTGGGTGCCGCCGACGCTGCTCGGAAACGCGCGGGCGAGCAGCCCAGTGTCGTGCAGCGCGCCGAGCAGCTCGCGATTGACACGGCCCGGGGCACCGCGGGCCGCAACCGGCGCCAGCTGCTCGCGAGCCAGTCGAACGATGTCGTTGGGCGTCGACGGCAACGCGGTCACCTCGCGTCCCTCTCGCGCGCGGCCATGGCGGTCTGCTCACGGCGTCGCGCGGTCTTTCCCGACACGTACTGGACGGGCCATCTGTGCCCGGGATACTCCAGGTCGATGGCGGCGTTGAGAGTCCAGTACGGATCGACGAGGTGCGGTCGGGCCAGCGCGACCAGGTCGCTTCGGCCCGCGAGCAGGATGGTGTTGACGTCGTCGACGCTCGCGATGCCGCCCACCGCGATGGTGGGAATCCCCACCTCTTGGCGGATGCGATCGCTGAACGGTGTCTGCCAGAGCCGGCCGTGACGTGGCTGTTCGGCGGGGTCGACCTGACCGCTGGAGACGTCGACGATGTCGCACCCATGGTCACGGAGTGCAGCCGCGAGCACGCAGGCGTCGTCGGCGTTGAAACCGCCGGCCAGCCAGTCTGTCGCCGAGATGCGCACCGACATGGGCCGGGCCGCGGGCCACACCGCGCGCACGGCGTCGAGGACCTCGAGCGGGTAGCGGCTGCGCGCTTGCGGCGATCCACCGTACGCATCGGCGCGGCGGTTGGTGAACGGCGAGAGGAACGACGACAGCAGGTAGCCGTGCCCCCAGTGGAGTTCGAGGAGGTCGAAGCCGGCGGCGGCCCCACGCTGTGCGGCGCGGACGAACTGCGAGGTGACCATCTCCATGTCAGCGCGCGTCATCTCCACCGGCGTCTGCAGGCCAGCCCGGTACGGGATCGGCGAGGGGGCGAGCAAGCGCCAGTTGCCATCGTCCAGCGGGATGTCGTCTCCCTCCCACATTGCCTTGGTGGAGCCCTTGCGCCCAGAGTGGCCGAGCTGCAGGCCGATGCGCGCCTGGCTGTTCTCGTGCACGAACACGACGATCCGCTGCCACGCGCTCTCCTGCGTGTCGTTCCACAGGCCCGTGCACCCCGGGGTGATCCTGCCCTCGGGCGAGACGCAGGTCATCTCGGTCATCACCAGACCCGCCCCGCCGACCGCCCGGCTGCCCAGATGCACGAGGTGCCAGTCGTCAGGGACACCGTCCTCGGCCGAGTACTGCGCCATCGACGACACCACCACGCGGTTGAGCAGCCGCATGTCGCGCAGTTGGAATGGGTAGAAGAGCGGCGGCGTGTCGCGATTTTCGGGACGGAGGTTCTGCGGGGCGGCGCCCCAGAACGAGTGCAGGCTGCGATCGACAAAACCGGTGTCGCGCATGCGCAGGTTGTCGAACGTAATGCGTTGTGAGCGGGTCATCAGCTGGAACGCGAAGTTCTCGGGCGCCAGAGGGAGGTAGCGACGCACGCCCTCGAACCACTCCTGGCTGGTGCGCGCGGCGCGCTGGGTGCTCTCCACCAGCGGCCGCCGCTCCGTCTCGTACGCCACCAGAGCGTCGTCCAGCGACGCAGTGGCGCGCAGGGCGGACGCCAGCGAGATCGCATCCTCCATGGCAAGCTTGGTGCCCGACCCCACCGAGAAGTGCGCGGTGTGCGCGGCGTCGCCAAGCAGCACGACGTTGCCGTCTCGCCAGGTGCGGTTGCTCACCGTGGTGAAGCGCATCCACCGCGAGTTGTTGCCGATCACCCCGTGCCCGGCGAGGTCCCGCGCGAAGACGCGCTCTGCGAACGCGAGGGCGGAGGGATCGCTCGCACCGGGCGCCAGGTTGGCCACCCGGTCGTCGAGCCCGGTGCGTTGCCAGGTCGCCTCCTCCACCTCGACGATGAACGACGCCATGCCATCGCTGTACGGGTAGGCGTGCGCCTGAACCGGCCCCGCTTCGGTGTCGCGGAAGATGAACGAGAAGCGCTCGAAGCAATGCGTGGTGGCCAGCCACACGTAGCGCGCGCTGCCGACCTCGAGCACCGGTTGGAACACCGCGGCGCCGGCGGCCCGCAGCTGGCTGTTCACCCCGTCGGTCGCCACAACCAGGTCGTGCTCAGCGCGTAAGCGTGCCAGGTCGGTCGAGGTCGACGAGTAGCGCACCCGCACACCCACCTCGACGGCACGCTCGGAGAGGATCGCGAGCAGGCGGCGCCGCTCCAACGCGGCGAAGCCGTGTCCGCCGGAACGCATCAAGCGGCCGCCGAGATCGATGTCGATCTCCGTCCAGTAGCGCATCTCTGCCTCGATGCGCGCGAACGTCGCCGGGTCGGCGCCGCGCAGGTTGGTCAGTGTCTCGTCCGAGAAAACAACACCGAAACCGAACGGGTCGTCGGCACGGTTGCGCTCGCGAACCTCGACGGCGTTCCCGTCGTCGGCCAGCCGCGAGAGGATGGCAAAGAGCAAGCCGCCGGGTCCGCCGCCGACGCAGACGATGTTCACGAGCTCACATCCAGGTCGCCACAGGCACCACGGCGACGGCGCTGATCTCGACCACGGCCGCTGGGTCCACAAGCTCGGTGACGCCCACGAGAGCCATGGCGGGGAAGTGCCGCCCGAAGTGTCGTCGGTACGCGGCGCCAACCTCTCCGCGTTTGGATCGGTAGTCGTCGAGCACCGTCGTGTAGATGGTCATCGACACCACGTGCTCCGACGCGCCACCGGCATGGCTCACCACGGCAACAATTCGCCCCAGGGCCGCATCGAACTGAGCGACGATGCCGCCGCCGACGACCGCTCCGCCGTCATCCGCGCCGACCTGGCCCGCGATGTACAGGGCGCGGCCCGGGCCCGCCAGCACACCATGGCTGAACCCTGCCGCCGCGCCGAGCTCGGCGGGGTTGATGAGTGTGTGAGGGGTCTCGCTCACCGGCCGCTCCAGCGCGGCGGCCGCCGCTCGCTGAAGGCCGCGTGGAACTCGCGATGGTCGTCCGTCTCCATGAGCTGCGCCTGCGCGAGGGCCTCGTGCTCGATGGCGCGGGCGAGGTCCATGTCCTGCTCGTCGGTGAGCATCTGCTTGGTCGCCGCGTACGCCCGTCGCGGCCCCGAGGCGATGCGGTCCGCGAGTGCCGCGGCCTCGTCCTGCAACGCAGACGCGTCGACGATGCCATTGGCAAGACCGATCTCCAGCGCACGTTGAGCGCCCACGGGATCGCCGAGCATGAGGATCTCGGTGGCCCGTGCCAGCCCGACCACTCGTGGGAGCAGGTAGGCGGCGCCCATGTCACCGCCGGAGAGGCCCACCTGCGTGAACAGGAAGCGGAACGTTGCGGTGGGAACGAGCAGGCGGAAGTCGGCGGCCAGGGCGAGCACCGCACCGGCCCCGGCCGCCACACCGTTGACGGCGGCGATGACCGGCTGCGGGCACCGCCGCATGTTCTCGATCACGGCGCCGGTCATGCGCGTGAACTCGAGCCGCCGCTGCGCGTCCGCGTCGAGCAGCGGCCTGATGATCTCGTCGACGTCACCACCGGAGCAGAACCCGCGTCCGCTCCCGGTCAGCGTCACCGCCCCCACGTCCTCGCGCTCGCGCAGGTCCGCGAAGAGGTCGCGCAGGTCGGCGTAGACGTCGAACGTAAGCGCGTTGAGACGGTCGGGTCGGTCCAGTGCGATCGCCATGACCCCGCGGCGCACCACGACGCGGAAGTTCGTCCACTGGCGCGGCGTGGCGATAGAGCTCACTCGCCACCTCCGCCGTCGATGACGATAACCTCGCCGTTGACGGCCGCCGCCGCCGGCGACACCAGGTAGGCAACTGCGGCGGCGACCTCCTCCGGCTCGATCAACCGGCCGAGTCCCATCTGCGCCACCAGGATCGCCTCCCCCGAACCGGCCGCCCCACCGCTGCGCTCCTCGATGGCGGCGACGGTGTTGTCCGTCATCGCGGTGCGCACGTACGAGGGGCACACGGCGTTGGCGGTGACCCCACTGCCTCGCACCTCGGCGGCGACCACGCGTATCAACCCGACCGCCGCGTGCTTCGAGGCTGCGTAGGCGGCGATGTACCGGCCCCCGGACAGTCCCGCCACCGACGCGATGGTGACGATCCGCCCGTGGTCCCGCTGGCGCATCCCGCGGAGCACCGCGCGCGTGCAGAGGAATGGGCCAGTGGCGTTGACACGCAGCATCTCGTCCCACTGCGTTAGCGTGGTTCGGTGAACAGGGTTCGACGTCGCTGCCCCGGCATTGTTCACCAGGATGTCGACATCGCCCAGGCCGGCGAACGCCTCGTTGACAGCGTTCTCGTCGCTCACATCGCACACGATCGGGACCACGTCGCCGGCAGCCTCACGGGCCAGCGCTTCGAGCGCCGTCCGATTGCGCGCCATAGCGACAACTTGGTGACCGCGCGATGCGAGGTCCTGCGTGATCGCGCGACCGATGCCACGCGAGGCGCCCGTCACCACTGCAACCGTCATCTCACCTGCTCGCGGAGTCGGAAGCGCTGCACCTTGCCGCTGGAGGTACGCGGCAGCGCTTCGACGAACTCGATGACCCGCGGATACTTGTACGGCGCAATCTGGTGCTTAACGAAGTCCTGGAGGAGGCGCGCGCTGACGGCCGACGCCTCGGTGTCCGCGGCGAGGACGACGAACGCCTTCACCACCGTTCCGCGATCCTCATCAGGCACGCCGACCACGGCCGCTTCGGCCACGTCAGGGTGTCGCAGCAGCGCACCTTCCACCTCCGGCCCGGCGATGTTGTAGCCCGACGAGATGATCATGTCGTCGGTGCGCGCCTGGTACCAGTAGTAGCCGTCCTCGTCACGCACGTACGAGTCGCCGGTGACGTTCCAGCCGTCGCGCACGTACTCCAGCTGGCGCTCGTCGGAGAGGTAGCGGCAGCCGACCGGTCCCTGCACCTGGAGGCGGCCGACGTCTCCGTCGGCGACGGGCTGTCCATCGTCATCGACGACGCGTGCGCGAAAGCCGGGCACAGCGCGCCCGGTGGACCCGGGTCGCACCTCATCAGCGGACGCTGAGATGAAGATGTGCAGCATCTCGGTGGCGCCGATGCCGTCGATGATGCGCTGCCCCGTCGCCTCTCGCCACGCCTCCCAGGTCGCGGCGGGCAGGTGCTCGCCTGCCGAGACGCAGTGTTCGAGCGAATCGAGCGCGACTCCGGGCAGGCGGAGCATGGCGCGGTACGCGGTCGGCGCGGTGAACACCGCGGTGGCGCGGTGGCGCGCGATCGCCTCGGCGAGCAGCGGCGGCGCCGTCTTCTCCGGCAGCAGGCTGGCGGCGCCGACACGCAGCGGGAACACCAACATGCCGCCGAGCCCGTACGTGAAGGCCATCGGCGGGCTGGCCACGAACAGGCTGTCGCAGTGCGGGCGCAGAACGTGGCTCGAGAACGTGTCGGCGATGGCCAGCACATCGCGATGGAAGTGCATGCAGCCCTTCGGCCGCCCCGTGGTCCCGGAGGTGAAAGCAATGAGCGCCACGTCGTCCGCTGCGGTCGGCACGGCCGCGAAGCTGTCGGGCCGCGACGCTGCTCGGACGGTCATGTCGTCGGCGCCGCCACCCCCCACCGGGACGATCGCCGCCCCGCCGGTTCCGGCGGCGACGAGCTCATCGGCGAGGCCGACATCACAGATCGCCAGGGACGGCTGGGCCGCCTCGATGACCGGCCGAAGCTCGCCGGCGCGCAGCAGCGGCATCGTGCTCACCACCACCCCACCGGCCTTGAGGACAGCCAGCCAGCACGCGACCTGCCAGGGATTGTTGGTGCCACGCATCAGCACGCGGTTGCCCGGCACCAGTCCGAGGTCCCTGACGAGCACGTTGGCGATCCGGTTGGTGTGGCGCAGCAGGTCCGCGTACGTCCACGTCACGCTGTCGGTGACCAGGCAGCGGCGGTCGCCGCCGAGGCGCGCGGCGGTGGCGTCCAGCAGCTCATGCGCGCAGTTGAGCTGTTCGGGGTAGAGCAGCTCGGGCAGGCCGAAGATCAGCTTGGGCCACTGCTGGCGCGGCGGGAGGTGGTCCCGGGCGAAGCTGTCGACGTGCGCGGACCGCGTGATCTGATCGCCTCCTCGCCCGGCGCCGCGACGTCCTCCTGGACGCCGCCCGTCCTGGCTGCCGCGACGCTATCACGGTTTGCTGACGGTCGTCAATCTACCGTGATGGCAGGTCCGGCCTTCGCGGGCGGTCCCCGGAAATCGCGCCGCTGCGGTCGGATCTGGACCACGTCGGTCCGGCCGAGAGTAGCGGTCTGGGAAATCCTGGACCCACTACACCGGCCAATCGGCATACGACTACGCGCGCCGGCGTGCAGTGCGCGTGCCTCCCGAGCACCGCGTCCTCATCCAAACGAGCAGGTGCACCGCACCGACTGCACCGCGCTCACGCCTCCAAACCCGCTGACCAGGTTCCTGGGGTCGAACGTGCGCGCTCTCAGCGAGGGCGCCCGCAGTCAGACCGCCCCATCGTCTTCGGAGGAGAGGAACCGGCCGCACCCGCGCTGTCTGTCCGCTTCTGACCCACCCACCGATACGTGCCATACGAGGGAAGGCCGGCCCGATGCGCCCAACGGTCAAGCCAATGGGATCCGGGTGGCTGGCGTCCGCCGCCATCTGCCCCGCAAGCGCCTCGGTCGACGGCAGGCCACAATCTGATCCGATGGCTCGCACCGCGAACAGGCCGAAAGCGGGAGAAGACGACAGCCTTCCGGTCGACGAGGTTCTCGGCGAGGAGCCCGACGACGTCATCGAGCGCGGGTCGGCGGTCGGCGAGGCGCGATTGGGACGCAGCACTGCCGATATCCTGATCACCGCCATCATTGGCGGGGTCGAGGTCTCCCTTGGCGGCCTCGCGGCGGCGGTGGTCATCGGAGCGCTCCTCGGCGCCGCACCTCGCGCAGGGCTGTACGCAGCGCTGGTCTTGGCAGGAGTCGTCTTTCCGATTGGCTTTGTCTTCGTCATCTTGGGTCGATCCGAGCTCTTCACCGAAAACTTCCTGATCCCGGTGGTGGCCGTAGTCAAGGGTGATGGTAGGGCGGTTGATCTGCTACGGCTCTGGGCAGTCTCGTGGGTCGGCAACATGTTTGGCTGCGTTGCCATGGCGGCGATGTTGTCTGTGCCCGAGGCGATTGGCGCGCCCATCATTGCTGGCTACACCGCCTACGCTGACTACAAGTTGAACCTGCCCTTGTTGGCCGTTTTCGTGTCAGCCGTTCTGGCCGGCCTCATCATGACCGTGCTGACTTGGCTCGTCCTCGCCGTCCGCAATGTCCTAGGCAAGATCCTGGTCATCTGGGCTGCCGGTTTTGTGGTCTTCGCGGCCAACACCTCGCACACGGTGGTTGGCGCCGCGCTGATCTTCGTAGGCTTCCAGCACACCAGCCATTCATGGCTTGAGGTTGCCGCCTGGATGGGTATCACCACGGCCGGGAACCTCGTTGGCGGCGTGGGTCTGGTCACGATCTTCCGGCTCGCGCAAACGAGCGAGAAGGCCCGCACGAGCCGAGCGCCGTAACAGCTGGCGGGCGGTGACCATTCGGGGCTTGGGCGGTCGCCGCCAATGCGGGCCGGCGGCAGGCACACGCCCGCAAGGGCTCTGGCATTCGATGCATACGGGCGTCGGTCGCGGGCGCTGGCCTTCCCCGACACCGGCGACCTCTACCCGGACCTGCGCGCACAACTCCAGGCGTTCGTGCATCTCATCAACAAGACGCGAGGAACACAGCTCCGATACCGACGACGCCCACCAAGGACCGTGACGCCACCCACGCACGCGGTTGCCCCCGGGCTGCTGACGGCGCGCGACGATCCCCCGAGCGCAGGCTCAATGTCGGCCGCGTCCGGTGGCCAGGTCGAGTTCGTAGACCTGACCGACGAGGTCGACCCCAAAGCTGTGGTGATGTTCCTCAGTGGCCAGGGTGAAACCGGCCGCAACGTAGATCCGAGCCGCGGACACCAATGGGTGGTTCGTCCAGAGGACCACGCGCTGGTATCCGACCTTCCGGGCGAACTGGACACACTCCTCGACCAGTCGCCGCCCGATACCAAGGCCGCGAGCAACGGGGTCCACCAAAAGGATCCGCAACTGCGCGACCTCCGCGTCCCTGGCCACACAGAACACGCATCCGACCCTGCGGCCGTCGACCTCGGCGATCCACGCGGCCTCGCGACCCTTCTCCCGTCCCGTTGCCTAGTCGGCGACGATCTTGACGTACAGGCCACCACCACGATGGTCCGCGCCTCCCAACGTGGCGGTGGCCGGTGCGCACCGCGCCGCCAGCACGGAATGAGCCACTTCGCCCGAACACCGTTGGCGCTGTCAGTTAGCTGCTCAGTCGGCGACGCCCCAGTTGGGGACGGTCCTCGTAGAGCGGTGGGTGGGGCGGCTACCGGTTGCCGCGACCCGCGAGCACCGCCGCCTCGGCGTCGTCCGCACCGTGCGCAGGAGAGGCAACGACCGGCGGCTTCCAGATCAGAGTCTCGTAGAGGCGGAGGTAGGCGGCGGCCATCGCGTCCGGGCCGAACCGGGTGCGTGTCACCTCCGCACACCGCCACGGGTCGACCTGCGTGGTCCGTGGCACAGCGGCCACCATGCCATCGACGTCGTCCACCAGGAAGCCGGTCACGCCCTCGGTGACGAGCTCCGGCGCAGCCCCACGGGCCATGGCGATCACCGGTGTCCCGCTGGCCATCGCCTCGACCATCGCCAAGCCAAAGGGCTCTTCCCACTGCAGTGGGGCCAGCAGTGCGGAGGCGTGTGACAGCAGCCGCGCCTTCTCGGCGCCGGCGACATTGGCAATGTGCACGACGCGATCGCCGTCGATGGCGGGCGCAACGAGGCGATCGAAGTAGTCGGCGGCCTCGGGGATATCCTCCACCTTTCCAGCCAGCACCAGCCGCATTCCGGAGCGTCGCGCCGCCTCGATTGCCACCTGCTGACCCTTGTCCGGGCAGATTCGTGCCAAGCACAGCAGGTACGGCTCCTTGGAGGCGGTGACTCGCAGTGAGTCGACGTCGACCGCATTGTGAACGGTGCCGATCCAGGGCAGTTCCGGCATGCCGCGACGCTGGGCCACGCTGATCGACACGAAGTGTGCGCGTCGCGCCATCGATGAGTAGAACGCGGAATAGGTCTCGGGGATGTCGCCGTGCACGGTGTGGAGCACCGGGGCGAGGTCGGCGGCGCATGTCGCCATCAGGGTGGCGAAGCCGCAGTGATCGTGGATCACATCGATCCGGCCGAGGTCCTCGAGGGCGTCAGCAACCCGCGCCGCATAGGTGAGCTCACGCAGCCGCTCTTCAGGTCGTCCGAGGTCGCCGCGCCAGGAGCGAGGCGCGAGGACCATCGCGTCGGGCCGCGATCCCTCCGCCGCCAGCAGCGTAACCTGGTGCCCGGCGCCCCGGAGCGCATCACAGAGCAGCGCGACGACCAGTTCGATCCCGCCATATCCGTCAGGGGGCACCGGGTACCACGGCGGAGCCACCACCACCACATGGCGTTGTGTCATGCGGCACCCTGCAACACGCGCAATTTAACGTACACGTCGGTGCCTCCCTTTCCGTCGGCGGCACTCGTCACATGCAACTCTACCGCGCCGGTACCGCACATGGGAAGCTGTCTGCGCGTCGCCGTGCAGACGGAGCCGGCTCGTCAGTCGCGGGCGATCACCACGCGCATCGGTCGATCGGTGTCGACGGTCACCTCGCGGCCGCGGATCCGCACCCGCACGCGAACCCCGCGGTAGACGACGTTGACGGTGAGCGACTCCCACGCCTCGGGGATGCGCGGGCGAACCAGCAGGCCGTCTCCGTCGGCCTGGATACCCGCAAAACCCTCGGCCATGGCCAGCCAGACCCCGCCCATCGTGGCCACGTGCAGGCCGCGTGCCGCCGGGTTGGACGCCTCGTCGAGGTCAATGCCCGCGGCGAAGCGCAGCAGTTCGAGCGCCTCTGCGTGACGCGACATCCGCGCCAGCAGGGCAGCGTGCACCGCCGGGGACAGCGAGCTGCCGTGAGCCGTGATCGGCAGATACCTGTCGAGGTTGGGCCCGAGCGAACCCTGATGGACCTCACCCGGCAGCATCAGGTGGAGCATCAGCGTGTCGGCCTGCTTGACGACCTGTAGCGTCTGGACGCGATCGAAGCCGATCAGCGAGTCGGCGGCGATCGGCCCGGGTCCATATTTTTCGCGCAGCGGGAACGGTGTCAGCCCGGAGAAACCGGTGAACTGCTCGTAGACCAGAGTCTGTGCATCCAGGCCGTCGACCAGCCGGTCGGCGAGTGCGTTCCAACGCCGCACCTCATCGTTGTCGCAATGCGCGCCGGCGCGCATTGCGGCGGCACGCAGGTTCCAGCGGGCGATCACGTTGGTGAACGCGTTGTCGTCGACGTCGTCGTGGTACTCGTCGGGGCCGATCACGTGGCGGATGTGCGCCGAGCCGTCGGCGTCGGACTCGATCCGCGATGCCCAGTAGCGCGCGGTCTCCACCAGCAACCGGACGAACGGACCGCTCTCGAATGAGCGGTCACCGCTCCAGTCCGCGTACCGGCAGGCGGCCCATGCGACGTCGGCGACGATGTGCTCCTCCATCTCGCCGGTGCGCACCACGACCCTCTCCCCGCGTGGTCCGATCACCATCGTTGGGGTGATCTCCCGGCCGCTGCTCGCCGACTCCCAGGGAAACCTGGCGCCCTCGCGTCCCAGCGCGCGGGCCCGGGCGAGCGCGGTGGCGAGGCGCCGAACGCGGTACTCGATCATCGCCCGCGCGGCGGCTGGGCAGGTCGCCGCCAGGAACGGCACCACGAACACGTCGGAATCCCAGAAGACGTGGCCGTTGTAGCCGTCGCCGCTGAGTCCGCGCGCACCCAGGGCGGCCTCGCCCGTGGTGGCCACGGCGCCCATCAGCTGGAACAGCGCGAAGCGAATGTCGCGCTGCAGGTCGTCGTCACCGCGGAGGCTGATGTCCGCGTCCGCCCAGCGCGTGGCCCAGGCTTCGCGGTGCGCGCGATGCACCGCGTTGATCCCCCTGCAGCTGACCAGCGCGGCGCGAGCACGCGCCGCGTCGCCGTCTCCTCGTGCATAGACGGCAAGCCGCTCGACGACCGCGTCGCCGGCGCCGTCCCGACGCGTGTCGCTGACGTGGACGGTCACGCTGCCGGTCTGGGAGCTGGTGACCGTCGACTCCCGGGCCCCGCTGCACTGCGTCAAGAGCTCGCCATCGCCCTGGGTCCAGAGCACAGCGGTTCCGGGCTCCGCCAGCGAGCTGAACGCGACTGCCGACACCGTCGCGCCGTTGTGAGCCACGTCGTACGCGACCACCCCGGTGCGAAGGTCGAGCGCTCGCGACACCCGCGCCGCACTGTCCAGTGCCGCGTCGAGCTGATTCCATGCCGGGCATGGTCGAAGGTGCTCCTCCGCGCCCTCGCCATCGTAGAAACCGGCAGTGCGCGTCTCCGAGGCTGCTGCCGGGTGTGACAGCAACAGTGAGCCGGTGGTGCCGATCAGGCCGTCGCCCACGGTGAGGATGGCGGCGCGGCTACGCTCGTGCTCCGGCTCGAGCCCTTCCACAGTGACACACCAGCCCGGCGTGCGGGTCGGGGACGGTGGCTGTCCCTCTCGGCGACGGCGCAATTGGTCTTCGAGGACCTCGATCATGCGCGCAGGGCCACCGTGCAGGGCCAGCACCCCGGGAGGTGCCCCGAACGGCTCGGCGCCCACGGTGACGGCCAGCGCGCCCTCGGCCTCGGGGACCAGGATGAGCGAGTCGCTCCCGGGCACGCCACCGAGCTCACCGAATTCGTCCCCAGCCACCAGGACGTCGCCGGCGGCGATGCCGTGGGCCCAAAGGTCGTTGAAGGTCCAGCGCGCCGCATCGGCCTTGTCGGTCAGCCCGATCTCCACGTATTTGGCGTCGCTGCTGATCCGTGCGTTGACCATGCCGGCCTCGGTGGCGGCCGCGTGTGCTACCGCCACCACCTCCTCGACCGATTTGATCCCGGCGGACGCGAGCCGGGCTTCGACCGCGGCGACCAGGTCCGCAATCCGCGCCTTGGGCGGGTCCGCCCACTCTGCCAGCGGAATGATGTCCACCTTGCGCCGGTTGAGCCGCTGGGCCACGATTGTGGCCTCGAGGCCGCGGGCTGCCAGCCTCTCCACCGTCAGCGCGGCGGCACGGTCCAGCTGTGCGTTCTCAGCGGCTGTGGTCTCGCGCCGCGAAATCAGCACGAGCCCGTCCTCCGAGCACCCGAACACCTCGGACCCGCGATTGACGCAGAAGAGCAGTCGCCCCGGACCAGGCGGCCGGGCGCGCAGCTGCCCATCGACGTTCTCGACGTGCGTGCCCGTGATGACGACCACGTCGAACCCCGTCGCACAGAGCCCCTCGACCACCTGGCGCAGCGG
This sequence comes from Candidatus Aeolococcus gillhamiae, assembly GCF_016464765.1. Taxonomy (NCBI): domain Bacteria; kingdom Bacillati; phylum Candidatus Dormiibacterota; class Candidatus Dormibacteria; order Candidatus Aeolococcales; family Candidatus Aeolococcaceae; genus Candidatus Aeolococcus; species Candidatus Aeolococcus gillhamiae. Next base: position 16,560 of record NZ_JAEKNS010000095.1, read on the forward strand.
TTCCGCGCCGGCCGCGCGGTCGGGCACGAGGGTGCCGTCCCAGTCCGCCACGCAGGCCTCGAAGCGCCTGCACAGGGCCGCGTCCAGGTCCTCCACGTCGCACCTCGTTTGACCCAGGACCCGGGGCCGACCGAATGCCTCCCACCAGCCTATCGCACTTGGCCGAACCACGCCGCTTCGCCCCGGAGCAGAGAGAACGCCATGTCGTGCTCGCGGCTACTCGCCTCTCGGCAGACGGGTGGCCGGCAGCGACGCGGGGGATTCCTCGAGCTGGCGGTCCATTCGGTCGTTGACTAGGTCGCACTCCTCGAAGCTCCGGCACGGACAGCGCATCGCGTCGCCGAGCAATTCGGCGGCGGCTTGGGCACGATGGATGCGCGCATCGAGCTCAGTCAGCTTGTGCTCGGCGAGTTCCCGAAAATGCCGCCGTTGCGGGGCACCGCCGTTGAGCAGTCGAGCGATCTCAGAAAGGGTGAAACCGGCGTCCTGGAAGAGCCCGATGATTGCCAGGCGTCGCAGACTCCCGTTCTCGTACCGACGTCTGCCGCCGACACGGTGCGACGGCTGGAGAAGGCCGACCTCTTCGTAAAAACGGAGCGCGGACACGCGCGCGCGTCGTCTATGTCGGTGATCGCGGCCAACGCACCGCTCGACTGGCCGGTCTCGAGGCTGCTTTCGACATGATCGAACGTTGGGATGTCACTGCGATGGATCCAGCGCCGTCGAGTCATGCCGCACTGAGCATCTGGGGACGCAGGTCACCATCGGCCGTGCCGAATCATTCCACGGCGAGGCGACGCCGTTGCGAGGCCCGGCGGTCGTTGCCGGCACCTGCTAAAGCAATGAGAATGCCCGCTTCGTAACCCCCGGTCGAAGCGGGGTCATCCTACACGAAGCAATTTGAGCCAGTGTCAGCCCCTTGTGTGGCGGGATGCGACGACGTTTGGGTAAAGTTCGCCGGCACAATCGGCTGCAAGCCGGCCAGATTCCCAGCGGTTGGTGGGAGAAGCTGGTAGTCCGATTGGATGGTTCCGTGGACTTGGTTTGAGGCACTTCCGGCCACGTAGCTTATGAGGTCCCTCAGCAGTCGATACGTCTTCGACATCGACCCAAAGTAGTCGCGTGAAGCCGGGGCCTGAGACGTTGTTCCACATCGGCCTCGCCGATGTCCCAGCTGGTCAGCGCCTGTATACCAAGTCACGCCAGGAGCTGTTCCTGCATAGGAAAACGGAGCGTGACCGCGTCGGTGTCTCACTGGTGACATGGGTAGGCCACAGGAGCTGGCGAGTGGGTTGGCCGTCGCCGATCTCATCGAACGACAGCCGAGGCGTCGTTGGCTGTGCGCGGGGTGTCCGGCTGACCATCGTTGCCGGTCGCCAACGGCGGCCTGCCCGCGGCGTGTCATCTGGGACTGAACTCGTCCAGCAGCGATCGTTCGTCGTCATCCGAGAGGCCGGCCCGGCGCGGCCGGGAAAGGTCCCGTGTGAGCTCCCACGCAAGCCCAGCAGTCAGCGTGTCCTCCAGTGGCCGGGTTCGCAAACCCGCCGAACGCGCGCGGCTGCTGTCGCGTGCATTGAAGCCTGCCCAATCAGGATCACCAAGCCAGAGTGGCAGCGAGCGATCACCCATCCAGGGTTGCACTTGATGCGCGAGAAGCCATTCCGAGGATGCGGGGACGACAGGGCCACTGTGACCGGCCACCGTACGAGCGATCTGCAGGTGTTCGGACAGCGGAATCGTCTCGCCGGTGGTGTTGAAGATCCCGTGTAGGCTGCTGGTGCCGGCCTCTACGAGCCAGCGAGCGAGGTCACGGACGTCGATGACTTGTGTGAGCTCTGTCGGCGCGTCGGGGACCAGTACCTTACCGTCCTCACGAGCGGGCCGCGCGAAGCGCAGCGGCCAGTACCCGGTGCGGTCGAAGACGTCGCCCGGACCGCCGATGAGCCCCACTCGGGCGATGACCGTGCGTTCCGGGCCGTAAGCGTCCATCACGTGCTGCTCACAGGCCACCTTGGCTTCGCCGTACACCGCCATGCTCTCCATGATGTTGCCTACCAGCGGAGGAAGCAGCGTCTTCGTCTCGTCTTGCCCCGGTGAGCTGTGGTCGGCATAGACGTTGGCGGACGAGACGAAGACGAACGACCTGCTGCGACGCACCAGTGCCGCCGCCGCTCGCTGGACCTGACCGGGTTGTCGGGACACGTCCACGACTACGTCCCAACGCTCAGCAGCGACCTCGTCGTAGGCGTCTGGTCGCTCCCGATCGGCCCGCACGAAAGCCGCGCCTGCGGCCACCGGACCCGAGGCCCCTCGGGCCAGGCAAGTCACCTGGTGGCCCAACTCCAGCGCAGTCGATGTGATGTACCCGCCTAGCCACGCGGTTCCGCCGAGGATCAGGAGGCGCATGTGCAACGAACCTGGTCCCTCGCGATGTCAGTGCCGATCGTTGTGCGCCGGACGACCAAAGGCGGCGCTGCTGGTTCTCCCGTGACCGACCAACCGGCCGCGGGAAACCTCAACTCGTCCTTTGGGTAAGGCCGCCCTACGGCCAGCGTCATCGCCATGGCCACGAGGGTCCAGGTGCGCGCGTCGGCGATGTACTCTCGAGCGAGATGGGGGCAGCGTTCTGGACGGACGAAACCTCACCAATTACCGCCTACGTTACTCGCCGAAGGGGAGGTGCGCGAGGACGTTGATGATACGGCCGTCAGGGTCCTCGACGAAAAAGCGGCGGACGCCCCACGGTTCGTTGGTGAGCGGGTAGACGACGCGCAGGCCTCGGTCGTTGACGCGGGCGTGTGCTTGGTCGACGGCTTCGGGTTCGCCGACGTCGATTCCGAAGTGTGGCTGTGGAGTCTCAACGCCGCGCGGGCAGACGATGACCTGCGCGGAGGTCAGATCCGGGGCCTGCAGGCCGAGCACGGGAGTCTCCATCGCGACCTGCAACCCGAAGATCTCGGTGTAGAAGCCTCGGGAAGCGTCAAGGTCATCGGTTTCGACATACGGATAGATCCGCTTGATCGCCATGATTCGCTCCTGCGACTCTCGGGTTCAGGGCGCGCCGTCGACGCGCACATGGTCTGGGTCTACCCCAGTTTGACGCACACTCGCGTAGCCCACGCACCATCCGCCTCCTGGATTTCAACCGCTAGCGGTGCACTGCCGAGTTGCCCGTGAGAACGCTGCGTGATCAGCGTGGGACGTCTTATGGGACCAGTGTGGAACGCTGTGGCAATTGGGGGTGAGTAGTCGTCTGGAGGACATTTTCACCCCCTCCCGAATACAAATCTCGCCCCCGCGGTCCCGGCCGCGCCCCAGCCTTTCGCCGGAAGGTAGCGGCCAGAAATTCCTAGACCCACGGGAGCGTCGCCCCGTACCCGTAGAGATTGACGGCGCGGAGGTGGAACTCGCCCGACAGCTCCTGCATCGGGCGACGCCACCGCCGGGCGGTGGACACGCTCGAGTGAATGAGGAGGACGAGCGGGCCCCTGCCCACCTCGAGGAAATCGGCAGTCGTCGTCGCCCCCGATCGTACAGCCCGCCGTCGCCGAGACCAGCTGGCTCGTCACAATGCGGTGGACGGTGGTCAGCGAGCATCGAGAGGAGGAGCGGTGACGCAGGCAGCAGACTGGACCGTCGTCGACGAGGGCTGGGGACGCAAGGCCGTCGACTTCGCCACCCTCAGCGAGCCCGCCAACTGTCGCGAGTACGTCGCTGTCCATCACTTGCTTGGTGTCGGCGGCGGCGATCGATTGCTGGATGTTGCGTGCGGCTCCGGCATGGCCTTGGAGCTCGCTCGCGCCCGTGGCGCCGTGACCGCCGGCATCGACGCCTCGCCGCGCCTCGTCGCCATTGCACGAGACCGCAACCCGGCGGCGGACGTCCGCACCGGCGACATGCATGCCCTGCCTTTCGACGACGCAAGCTTCGACGTCGTCACCAGTTTTCGTGGGGTCTGGGGAACGACTCTGCCCGCCCTCAAGGAGATTCATCGCGTCCTGGTAATCGGCCGGCAGTATGAGCGCTGGTTCCATCCCGTGGACCTCAGGGCATGGGATCGGATGTTCGCCTGAGGCTGCGCGGCCCTCTACGTTTGCTCAGCGGATTCGCTGCGCGCTCTCACGGTCAGCTCTCATGCAGAGGCAAAAGATGCTGCCGCGGCCCTCGACACTGGAGATCAGCGCCAGGGTCCCCTGTTGACGCTCCGCGAGGTGCCGAGAGATGTAGAGGCCCAGTCCACTGCCGGGGGGCGAATTGTGTTCGTCGGCGCGAGCGAACCGATCAAAGACCCGTTCGGCAAAGGCCCGCGGGATTCCGCGGCCCTGGTCGGCGACCTTGATGCTCACCTCGTCCTCGGCGACGTCCACGGTGACATCGACCGCGGGAGCGCTCGGCGAGTAGGCGACCGCATTGCTGAGCAGGTTGTCAAGAATGCGTCTCGTGAACGTCCGGTCGGCGCGCACCCGAAGGCCTTCAGGGATGGCAGCCGCAGTGATGGTGCCGCGGCGCAGGGCTGCTCGCGGCATCACCCGGGCGACCGCCGCCCGCACGACCTCAGCCAGCTGGAAGGGCTCGAGGTGCGGTTCCACACTCCCCGCCTCGAGGCGCGCTGCCAGCAGGAGATCCTCGACCATCCCGCCAGCCTCGCCGGCCTGCTCGAGGATCACCTCGAGCTCTGCCCTCGACGGTGCGTCGGGCGCCAACTGCCCCAGCAGGATCTCCGTGTAACCGGTGACCACCGTCAGCGGTTGGCGCATCTCGTGGACCATCATGCGCACGTAGTCCTCGACGCTTGCCTCCGCCGCGGCGATCTCCGCAACCCGAGCCGCGAGAGCCCGCTCAGTCTCGCGGCGCGCAGTGATGTCATGGGCGAAAGCGATGAAAACGGTCTCGCCGTCGACAACCGCGGCTGGCGAGATGCGTATCTCCACGGGGAATTCTCGACCGTCCTTGTGGAGCGCCTCCATCTCCATGACGGTGCCCAGCACCGGGCCCTCCCCTGTGGCGCGGTAGCGCCGCAGGCCCTCGTTGTGAGCCTCCCGATACCGGGCCGGTACGATGAGATCGGAGAGGCGGCTGCCGACAGCTTCCGCGGCGGTCCACCCGAAGGTGCGTTCCGCCGACGCGCCCCATCCATTGACGTGACCGTCCTCCCCCATCGTCACCACTCCGGCGAGGGCCGAATCCACGATGACCTTCAAGAGATCAGGGCTGTCAAGCCGGGACAGTGGGCTGGGGACTATCTCCGCGGCAGGTTCGTTGTCGTCCATAGGCTCCATCGAGATTCCGGTGAACGGCGCCAGTCTGGCGCCTGCGAGGACATACGGGGTCACATCGGCGCAACAAGACCCGACTGGCTCCTTCCCTGCGGGAGCCCGTACAGCGTCCCCCTGAACCTCCGCGCCGTCGCCGTGGAGACCAGGACGAAACGGTTGCGACAAGCCGCTCACCCTGACATCGCGTCGCGAACCCACAATCGAGGTCGCTCGTGGTCAGGAGGCGCGCCGCCGCGAGTTGAGCCTCGGGTGACGCTGCGTGATTGACACCGAGAGGGTGAAAGACGTCCTGCTAATGCAAAGACGCCGAGCAGCCGGCCGGCCACGTCGCGCCACGCGCGAGGGCTAAGGGCGAAGACGCAGGTGCATACGCCCAGTGTCGTGGCGATCCCGGGCGCGGCCATCGCGGGATCGCACCAATCATGCCTGGCTTTGTGACTTTCGTGGGTGGCGGCAGAATCCGCGTGGCGCAGGTCGACGAAAGCACGATCCGTGGCGCTGGACCCTGCGCCTATTTCGGCGAGAAGACGGGCCCCGTCAACCGGCCAAACGACAGGCTCAGCGATGTCCAGCACACGCCGACGAGGAAGCCGCCGACGACGTCACTCAGCCAGTGCGCCCCCACATACATGCGGCTGATCGCGGCGCCCACAATCACCACCGCCACCAGCACACCGCAAACGATATACAGGGCCCGCGGCAGTCCGCGCGCGAGGAGCACGAGGGCCAGGACGCCAACCCACACGAAGAACCCCACATGGCCGCTGGGAAAACTGTAACCCAGCAGATCGTGGGTGGTGTGGGATACGCCCGTCGGTCGCGGCCGGCGGATAATGACGTTGACTAGGTTGTAGATCGCGGAGTACACCGCGGAGAACGCGACAAACGGCGTCGCCGCTCTCCGAAAGATGAATGTCACGACGATGATTCCCACGCCCACACCTACGCCCACGAATCCGGCGAGCGCTGACACGAAGGTGTTGAAGGGAGCCAGCGGTGCGAAATCGATGGCCTGGACGTCGACCTCCGCCGGCCCATCGAACGGAAACGGACCTGGGTGCAGGACCACCAGCACGGACAGCACGGCGAAGAGCACGCCGGCTACCGCAGCGACGCTGATGAAGACCCGGTTGACGGGTCCGGTCAGGCGCAGAACGCGCGACGCTGGGATCGTCGGCATTGACCGATTGTCCCGGAATTGCACCCGGCGGGCTGGGCTTTCCTGACACGCAAACTAGAATGTCCTGATGACCGCGCCTCCCGAAGACGTCCACGCGGGCGCCGGTACAGCGGCGCGCCAGATCATCGCCGGCGAACCCGGCCCCGCTGCGCGACGCTGGCTCGGACCACTGTGCGTCACCGCCTTCGCCCTATTCGTGGTCACCACGTTTTTCGTACTCACCGGGTGGACGCGCAGCGCTTTCGACGTTCCCATCGCACACGCGGTGCAGCAGGTGCCATGGGGGCCGCTGACGTACTGGATGACGTTCACCAACATCACGGGTGGGCTGGTACAGGACCTGTTCGGGGCAGCTGTCGTTGTCGCGCTGTTCGTCTGGGACCGGCGTTCCGGCTGGCTCATGGCGCTCGGTGCTCTGGGCAGCCTGATCGATCAGATCGTCAAGGTGTCGATACAGCGTCACCGCCCGACCGCCGACGTTGTGAGCATCCTCAATCCCTCCAATGGTTACAGCTATCCGAGCGGTCACGCGGTCTTCTTCACGTGGCTGAGCCTCATGCTCGCGGCGGCCATCTCGCCGCGGGTGGGGCCACGGTGGCGTGCTGTCATCTGGTCCCTTGCCGTGGTCGTGGTAGTGCTCGTCTCGATCGGCCGGGTGTGGGCTGGCGCTCATTGGCCGACCGACGTGATCGGCGGCATCCTGCTCGGAGTGGGCTGGTCGGCGTTCATCCTCTGGCTGCCTGAACGGTGGCTGCCGGCTCCCAGTCGCAGGTGGCTTCCGATGGCGGCGCGCGAACACCACGCGAGCCCAGGCGCGAGCAGCGCTCCCAATGCCGACGACCCGCCTTCTAATCGTCAGTCCCAACTCGGACGGGGTACGGCCTTGCCGGATTCGATCGAGAACCGGCCGCCGGGCACGCGCGACGTTGCTTGTGCGAAAGGAGGTTTCCCCGCAAGTGCCGGGGAACAGGGGCTTCGCCGGCCGCCTTCATAGGGGCGGTGTGGGGCTTGACGGCGGCACCGTCATGTTCCCGCGGGGTTCCCGACCGAGCGCCGTTGAACGGCGTCGGCTGAGCCCCGAGCGTCGGCCTGTCACCATATGACGGCTATGACTCAGGGCACGTCGACCATCCGTTGTGACGCCACGCTTCAGGCGATCGACAGATGGACGATTCTGCGGTTGCCCGAGAAGACGAGCAACAATCTCCCGTCGCGGGGGCAGGTGGCCGTCCAGGGAACGATCAATGGCCATCCGTTCCAGACGGTGCTGGAACCCGACGGCTCTGGAGGCCACTGGATGAGGGTCGAGGGAAAGCTCCAGCGCAAGGCACGTGTCAGCGCGGGTGACACCGTGAGGCTCGACATCGAACCCAGCAAGGTCTGGCCGGAGCCGATCGTGCCGCAGGACCTGAAGACAGCTCTGGTGGCTGCCCCTCAGAAGATTCAAGATCTCTGGAAAGACATTACGCCCATGGCGCGTTGGGAATGGGTTCGCTGGGTCAATGCAACCAGCAACGGTGACACGCGCAAGCGACGAGTCGAGGTCAGTGTTTCGAAGATGAACAGCGGGAAGCGACGGCCCTGCTGTTTCAACCTCGCCGCATGCACCGACCCCGATCTGTCGAGAAACGGCAGGCTTCTCGAGCCGTCGGCAGTCGCCTGACCCCGCGCCGCCCCGAGCTCGACTGCCGACGCATGGACACCTGCGGGCGCTCCCTGGGCGCGCCCCTAACTACTTCGTCCCGAAAAACTCGGCCGCTTCTGAGTTGGGCTGAGCCCTCCGAGCCCGTTCCTGGGTGGCCGAATGACCCGTGAATGCAGATATTGTCATATATGACTAAAACATGCTACAATACGATCGCCACACCAGCGG
>NZ_JAEKNS010000021.1:0-10682 GCF_016464765.1 Candidatus Aeolococcus gillhamiae
GGCCCGGTGTCAGCGGACGCAGGCGCCGTGGCCCCGGCGGGGGTCCGGGCGGCGGCCTCGGCTGACAGGCGCGAGCACTCGCCGGCGCCGGCGGCTCACACCACGCCCGCCGCGTGCAGCGCGCTGAGGACGACCACCAGGAGGAGCAGAGCGCCGCTCAACGCCGCGTACGGGATCAGCGCGATCGCGACGGCGCTGAGCGCGGGGAGGTCGTAGACGGCGCGGACCGCAACTGCGTTGAGCGCGACGAACCAGCACACCACCGGGAAGGCCAGCAGGCCGACGCCGATGGAGAGTGCATCGCCGCCCCAATGAAGGCTGGCAGCCTGCACCAGCGCGATCGCCGCGTACAGCACCAGCACCGGGAATGTGAGGCCGCTCACCGCGAGGAGCGCACGCCGTTGCGGCGCACGGCCCATCAGCCGTGCTCCGGCGCTCACGAGCAGCCCTGACGCGAGCCAGAACACCACCAGCATCACCGGGACGGCGATCGACAGGATCACCGCCGCCGAACCACCGTTGCCAACGACGGCGGCACTGAGCTCGAGCCCCAGGCTGAGCACGCCGGTGATGACCACGGCAGTGGCGCCCGCGGCGCCGCTGGGTCGCGCAGCCGCAGCACTCAATGCTCGGCGAGGATGGATGACAGGCAGCGCGATCATCGACCCGCACTGTATGCGCCCCGTCGGCTCCGTCTCAGCTGGTCTGCGGAGCCCACCATCGCCGAGAGCGCTGCGGTATACTGACTAAGGTCAATCTGACCTAAACCCTCAGGAGAGAGCCCGGTGCTCGCCGTCCGTCCCACTGAGCAGGTCGCCGCCGACCCCGGCCTCCCGGAGCGGATCGACCGCCTCCGCCGCGAGCGGAACGCCGTCATCCTGGCTCACAACTACCAGCTGCCGGAGATCCAGGACGTCGCCGACTTCGTCGGGGACTCACTCGGTCTCTCCCAGGAGGCGGCGCGGACCGACGCGGACGTCATCGTCTTCTGTGGCGTTCACTTCATGGCCGAGACGGCAGCGATCCTCTCTCCGAACCGGACCGTCCTGCTGCCCGACCTGGCCGCCGGGTGCTCACTCGCCGACACCATCAACGCCGACCAGCTGCGCGCCTGGAAGGCGCAGCACCCCGGCGCGGTGGTGGTGTCGTACGTCAACACCTCCGCCGAGGTAAAGGCGGAGTCGGACTACTGCTGCACGTCCTCCAATGCGATCGCGGTGGTCAACAGCATCCCCGCGGACCGCGAGATCCTGTTCTGCCCGGACATGTTCCTAGGCGCGCACGTAGAGCGCATGACCGGTCGGCCGATGCACATCTGGATGGGCGAGTGCCACGTGCACGCGGGCATCGACCCTGCGCACCTCGACGCCGCCCGGCGCCGCCATCCTGACGCCGAGCTGCTCATCCACCCGGAGTGCGGCTGCACGACTTCGACGCTGTACCGATCCTCGTCGGGCGACCTCCCAGGCGCCACCACGGTGGTGACGTCCACTGAGGGGATGGTCCGCCGAGCCGTTGATTCGCCGGCATCGACGTTCATCGTCGCCACCGAGGTCGGCATCCTCCATCGCATGGAAAAGCTGGCCCCCACCAAACGATTTCTACCGGCCACTCCGGGCGCGATCTGTCCGTTCATGAAGATGATCACGCTCCCCAAGGTCGCGGCCGCGCTCGAGACGCTGTCGCCCCGCGTCACCGTGGCACCGGGCATCGCGGCGCGCGCCCGCCGCGCGATCGATCGGATGCTCGCCGTCCCGGTCTGAGCAACGCGGGGAGGGGCGACGCGATGAACGCACCGCGTGTCCTCGCCATCGACCAGGGCACGTCAGGAACGACGTGCCTGGTGGTCGGCGTCGACGGGCAGATCCACGGTCGCGCCCACGTCGACGTCGCGGTGCGCTATCCGCGCGACGGCTGGGTGGAGCAGGACGCGGAGGAGCTGTGGCGCTCGGTCCTTGCCGCGGCCCGCGCGGCGATCGACGATGCCGGCGGTCCCGCGCCGGTGGCCATCGGGATCACCAACCAGCGCGAGACCTTGGTGGTCTTCGAGCGCGATGGGCTGCGCCCGGTCGCACCCGCGATCGTGTGGCAGTGCCGTCGCAGTGCGGACCTGTGCGCCGCCCACCGCGATCGCGGTGAGGAACCGTCCTTGCGCGAGCGCACCGGCCTGCTGCTCGATCCGTACTTCAGCGCCACCAAGATGGAGTGGTTGCTCGCCGACCAGCCCGCTCTCCGCGCCCGCGCCGAGCGCGGTGATCTCTGCGGCGGGACGGTGGACACGTGGCTGGTGGCCCGGTTGTCGGGTGGCGCCGCGCTGGTCACCGACGCGAGCAACGCCAGCCGCACGCTTCTCTACGACCTGGTGCGGGGAGACTTCGATGACGAGCTGTGCGCCACGTTCACCGTCCCCCCCGCATTGCTGGCGGAGGTGCGCGCTAGCGCCGCCAGGGTCGCGGTGACCGATCCGGATGCCTTCCTGGGCTTGCGCCTGCCCATCAGCGGCATGGCCGGTGACCAGCAGGCCTCGCTGTTCGGTCAGGCCTGCCTGCAGCCTGGGATGAGCAAGAACACCTACGGCACCGGTTCGTTCGTCCTGGTCAACACCGGAACCAGCGTGCCTTCGCCCGTGCACGGCCTGCTCGGCACAGTGGCGTGGCGGCTCGGGGAACAGGACACCTTCGCGCTCGAGGGCAGCATCTTCGTCACCGGTGCCGGGCTGAGCTGGCTGCGTGACGGCCTCGGGCTCATCGCGGCTGCCGACGAGGCCGGTCCGCTGTTCGATTCAGTTCCGGACACGAATGGCTGCATCTTCATCCCCGCGCTGGTGGGACTGGGCGCGCCCTACTGGGACCCAGCCGCCCGCGGCGCGCTGCTCGGCCTGTCCGCGGGTGTGACCCGAGCCCACGTCGTCCGCGCCGTCGTCGAGGCGATGGCGTACCGCACCCGCGATGTCATCGAGGCCGTCGAGCGGGGCGCCGGCATTCGGCTCGAGGAGCTCCGCATCGACGGAGGCGCCAGCGTCATGGACGGGCTCTGCCAGTTCCAGGCCGACCTGCTCGGCCTGCCGGTCACGCGCGCCGGCTCCGCGGAGACCACGGCGCTCGGCGCTGCCATGCTGGCAGCGGTGGGAGAGGACCTCATCGAAGCCCCAACAGGAGTGGAGGCGGCGTACCGCCCCGGAAGATGCTTCAACCCAGCCCATCCGGGAGAGCGGCCAGGCGAGCAATACCAGGCCTGGAAAGAAGCCGTCGAGCGCGTGCGATCGCACCAGAAGAGCCAGAAAGCACGCTGAGCGAACCAAGAACCACCCTACCACCCTCGCCGAGATGCCGCCATGGCTCACAAAAGTACCGTCGGCGCGTCCAGCACCGAGGAGTGACAAGGGGCGAGGATCTGCCTCGCCCCTCTTAACAGAAAAGACCGGGGAGCGAACCCCCCGGCCTTTCAGGAAGGGAATGAGTTTCCTGTTTGGGGGCGACTTTCGTCGCCAGAGACCAATGTAGCGAGCGCCTGGCCGAAAAGCAGTAAACGTCCAGTCAAGTTTTGTAAAGTGATGTAAAGGCACCCGGGACGGTCATTCCAGCGTCCGGACGCCCATTCCGGTGGGCCTTGCGTATGCTCCGAACCCTTGCCGAAGGCCGCACGCCACCCGATCCTGTACGACGTCGAGCGCTGGCGCAAGTACCGCACCTGGCTGCTCCTGCCCGCGACTGTGTTCGCCCTCACCTCGGTCTTCCTGACGGCGCTCAAACCGACCTCGGGGGGCGCCGTCGGCTACGCCGTGGTGGCCGCCAGCCTCTTCGCGGTGGCCACCTCGCTGTGGCTGCGGCAGCGCTTCACGTACCTGGTTCGCGAGGACGATCGGCTGGTCGTCCGCTCCATGGCGGCGTCGCGCCGCCTCGGTAGCGAGGACATCGACAGGGCGCGGCTGATTCGCCTCAGCGCGGTGTTCAACCGGCCCGAACGCCGGCGTCTGCTGCCGCGCCCCACCGATCGCTGGCTGGCCACCGAGGCGATCTCGCTGCGCCTGCGTGACGGCGTCGACCTCCGCGCTCTCCGCCGCGTGGTGGGCCAACGCTGCGTAGTCGATGACCTGCTGGTCGTCCCGGTGGCCGACGCCGGCGGTCTGCTCGCCGAGGTCGTCAGGCACGTGAGCCCGCCGCCCCCTGTGGCGCCCAGCGGCGGGCGCCGGCGCAGGGCACGACGGCGGTGACGCGGGCGCGTCTGCGCAGCTGGTGGCGCCCTGCGCCGCGCCTGCCGCGACACCAGCGCGATGACGGCGGCGAGCCGCTGGTGCGCACCGGGCTGCGCGGGTTTCTCGCGCTGGAGCGCCGCGACGTGGTCGCGGTCGTCGCCCTCGTGGTCGTCTCACTGTTCCTGCGCTTCGCGAGCCCCATCCTCCCCGACTTCCTGTCGGGTAGCGGTGGGGTGAACATCTCCGGCATCGGCGCGGCCACCTCGAACAACAGCCCGCCGCCCGAATGCACCGACGTCCCGGTGGGACCGCCGGGAAAGGACTCGACGGGCACCGTCGTCACGCACACCGACGTCAAGCGCTGCGGCTTCATCTTCGACGAGATCTACTTCCCGGTCGACGCCGCCAGGGACCTGCGCCAACCTGCGGAGTCCTACTTCGATCCGGAACCGCCGCTCGCCAAGCTGCTGATGGCGCCGCCGATCGCAACCATGGGGTTCACCACCTGGTCGTGGCGGGTGAGCACGGCCATCTTCGGCAGCCTGCTCGTCGGTGTCGTCTACCTGCTGGCGCTGCGGCTGCGCCGCGACCGCTGGTTCGCGGGCCTGGCTGCGCTCTTTGTGTCGCTCGACGGCCTCGCCTTCGTCGAGGCGCGCACCGGGGTCATCGACATCATCGCCATCTTCTTTGTGGCCCTCTTCTACTACCTCTTCCTTCTCCACTGGCAGGCGAGGACGCGGCGCCAGTGGCGTGCCACGCTGTACCTCATGGCCCTCGTGGCGGGCCTTGCCTTCGCGGCCAAGTTGACCGCGCTGGCGCCACTCGTGGTCGCGGCCGCGCTGATCGTCGCACGCGGAATCTCACCGTGGCTGGCCGGCCTGGTCCCGGCGGTGCGGCGCATCGCCGGCCCGCGGCGCCATGAGGTATCGATGTGGCGGGCGGCCGCCGGGCGGGTCGCGCTGGTCCACTACACGCTCGCGATCCTCATCGGCGGCGCTATCTTCTGCGCGTCGTTCTCACGCTACCTGACCATCCCGCACACCGACGTGTACCGCTTCACCGCATGCGAGCCGGGGACCACGGGCCTGACCGGAACGGCTGACGCCATCCAGGTGCCGACCATGAAGATAGGATCCGCCACGCTGCCCAACCCGGTGCAGGCGATCGCGGACATCTCCGACGTCATGGCCGCCGGCCTGCAGTACCACGAGCAGGAATGCCACAGCCACCCCTACGCATCACGCTGGTACACGTGGCCGATCGTGTATCACCCCGTCCTCTTCTACTACGTGCAGACCAACGCGGTGCTCCCCGACAACCCCACCGTCTCGTCGATCACCGACATGGGCAATCCCGCAGTGTGGTGGCTCTCCATCCCCGCTCTGCTCGCGTTGGTCTGGCGCCTGAGCCGCGGCCCGCCGTGGTGGCGTCTGCTGGTCGGGCTGGTCGGGCCGGCCTCGCTGGCCACCATGATCATCACGTTCCACGCTGCACAGAAGCCCGACACCGTCAGCGTGCGCGTCTCGCCCGGCGCGCTCTTCACCGCCGCCTTCGTCGGCATCATCCTCTTTGCCGCGCTGATCACCGTCAGCGCTGTCGTGTCGCGACGGTTCGTCCCCGCATTCATCGTGCTCGGATACCTCACCTCGTGGATGCTGTGGGTGATTGGCAACGAGCGCCGCGTACTATTCTTCTACCACGCCTTGGGTATGCTCATCTTCGCAGCGCTGGCGTTCGCCTATGTGCTGGCCGGGCTGCGCAACACCGTGGTCCAGGTGCGAGGGCGGCGCATATCGCTCGCGCCGGTGACGTGGGCGGCGACGCTCGCGGTGGTCGCGGGATTCATCTTCTTCTACCCGGTGTGGACCGCTGTTCCCATGCCTGACACTGACCACCAGATGCGGCTCTGGGTCGACGCCTGGTGACGTTCGTCTGGCTGACGGTGGCAGCTCTGCTGCTCATCGCCGGCGCCCTGGCGGCCGGATCGCTGCCGCGGGTTGACCTGCGCATCGAGGAGCGCGTCCTCATCGGGATCGTCGCCACCATCCTGGTGGGGAGCGCGCTGACCTACTTGCTCACTCTGGTTGCCGGGCTGGGGGTCGCCACCGTTCTCGGGGGCAGCGCGCTCACCGTGCTGGCGTTCGCCGCTCCCTCGTGGCGCACGCCAGCATCCGCGGTCGCCGTGTGGACGGGAGGGTGGGGTGCGCTGATGGCGCCCGAGCAGCGGCGCCATCGCCTGGGTCTCGGTTTCACCGCGTTGGCGTCGACCGTCGTGTTCATCATGCTGTTCGCGCACACCCTGGGAACCGACGCCGCCGGCAATCTCAACGCCGGCTTCCAGACGGTCTGGGCGGACTGGTCGCAGCACCTCAGCACTGCGAGCAGCTTCTCGGTGGCGCACAACCTTCCGCCGCAGAACCCGCTCTTCAGCGGCCAGGACCTGCGCTATCCCTTCTTGCCGGATTTCCAGTCGGCCACGCTGATGGTCCTGGGCGCGTCGCCGCCGTTGGCGCTGGCGCTCCCGGGGGCGCTGCTCGCCGTGTGCATTACCCTGCTCATCACCGTGCTGGCGGTGCGCCTGGGGGCGGGCCTTGTGGTGGGTGCTCTGGCGGCGGCGATCTGCCTGGTGGGTGGGGGGCTCGGCTTCACCGGCATCCTCGCGGACGCGTGCCTGCACCACGGCTTCGGCGCCGCCCAGTGCAGCTGGTCGGGGCTGGCGGCGCATCCCGGCGACATCCCCTCGATCGTCGCCGGCACCATCCATGACCTCCCCGGCTTGGTCGCGGCCCAGCCGCGCGCCTATGACGGCCTGCTCACCCCCGCATCCGTCCAGCCTCTGCACAACCAGCAGTGGTACACGCCGCTCTTCGCCTGGTGGTTGCCCCAGCGCAGCATCCTGTACGGGTTCTCGGGCGCGCTCGCGGCGCTCGTCCTCGTCCTCGCCGCGGTGCGTTCTCCGCGCCGCGGCTACGAGAGCTTCGCCCTCGCCGGACTACTGCTCGGACTGATGCCGCTCATCCACATCCACACGCTGATCGCCATGGCCATCGTCGCAGTCGTGCTCGCTGCCCGGTGGCGACATCGGGGCTGGCTGGTGGCCGCGGCGGTCACGGTCGTCGTGGCCACGCCACGGCTGGTGTCGCTGGTGGGCGGCCCGCACGGCTCGGCTGCTGACGGCAACGTCTTCCCAACCGTGGAACCCGGATGGATGTACCTCGCGGACGCCGCCCGACCGGTGCTGTCGTTCGGCTCGCTGGTGAGTGGCGTCGGCGGCCTTGTGCGGGCCGTTCTCACCCCGCAGTACTGGGGCTTCTGGATTGCCAACACGGGGGTGGCCCTGCCGCTCTGCGCCGTGGTGGCGCTGGCGGTCGCACTGCGGCGCGTGCCGGGAGCCATCGGCACCGCCGCGCTGCGAGTGCGCTCGCTGTTCGCCGACGACCTTGTGTCGGTCGCGCTGGCATTCATGGCCGTGTTCGTGGTCGCCAACCTGGTCGTGTTCCAGTCCTGGGATTGGGACAACACCAAGCTGTTCGCGTACTGGTACCTCGGCGCGGCGCTGCTCGTCGCCACCCTGGTGGTCCGCTGGTGGCGGCGCTGGTGGCGCGGGGCCGTGGCCGCGGTGACGGTCTCGACCGTGCTGCTCACCGGACTGCTCGTGTTGGTGAGGCTGTTGCCCTGGACCCCGCCGCAGGACTCCGTCGGCGGACCCTACTCGACCGCGACGACCGCGGATGCGCAACTCGCCGCGCACGTGGCTGCCGCGACACCGTCGAACGCGGTGTTCCTCACCGAGGGCAAGCCGAACGATCCGGTCCTGACACTGGGGGGCCGGACTGCGGTGATGGGCTACTACGGCTGGCTGTGGAGTTACGGCACCGACTTTGCCAGCCGCCCGCAGGATGTTCGCACCATGCTCGAGGGTTGTTCGACGCAGAAGCGGTCGGAGTGCGCGGTGTTCGGTTTGCTTCGCGCGTACCGGGTGGACTTCGCGGAGATCGACGACCGAATCGGCGACGCTGGTGTCTTCGACACGCAGGTCAACGTCAGCTGGTGGGCGTCGCAGGGATTCCCGGTGGTGGCACGGAGCGACCACGTCACGGTGTACGACGTGCGCGGCGCGTGAGCGCGGTGGCTCTGGGAGTTGCCGACCGGCGGGTCGCCGCACGCGCGGTGCTCCCCGCCTACGCGACCGCCAAGGTGCTCACTCTGGTGGCCGTTGCCCTCGCCGTGGTGCGCCACGACGGTGCGCTGACGTCGACGTCCCTCAGCCAGGCGTTCAGCCACTGGGACGCAGTCTCGCATCTCGACATCGCCGGCCACGGCTACCCGTCCCAGCTCGACTATCACGATGCCTTCCCGCCCGGCTACCCGCTGCTGATCCGCGCCGCCTCGGTGGTCACGCGCGACCTCGTCCTCGCCGGCGTCCTGGTCAGCGCGCTCGCCGAGCTGGCCGCGCTCGTGTTCATTCACGAGCTCGTGCGGCACGAGCGCGACGCCGGCGTGGCACGTTTCGCGGTGTGGGCCGTGGCGCTGGCGCCGCTCGGGTTCTTCCTCACCGGCGTCTATACGGAGAGCTGCTTCATCGCGGCAGCCGCGCTCGCCCTGCTGCTGATGCGCGCCGGCCACATGCGCGGCGCCGCGCTGGCCGGGGCAGTCGCGGTCGCCATGCGTGTCACCGGGATGGTGCTGCTTCCGGTCCTCGCCTACGAGCTGGCGCGGCAGGGCCGGATTCGTCGGGACGGTGTCTGGCTCGCCCTCGTCCCGCTCCCGCTGCTCCTCTTCGCCGCCTACCTGCGACTGCGCACCGGAGACGCGCTCGCATTCCTGCACGCGGAAACGCTGCCGTCCTTCGGTGAGGCCGCCGCCTGGCCGTGGGACGGGCTGAACACCACGTTGGCAACCGCGGCCGGCAGCACCGACCCAACCAACCGGGCGATCTTCGTACGCGAGATCATCGCGGGCGTGTTTGGCTTCGTGGCGGTGCTGGCGTCGTGGCTCGACACTCGGTTGGCGCGGTCGCTGGCCGTGTACGCCACGCTGGTGTGGCTGAGCGCCGTCTCCCTCACGTTCTGGCGCTCGGTCCCGCGCTATGACCTCGCGCTCTTTGCGGTGGTCATCGTCGTTGCCGATCTCACCGCCCGGATCCGAGCGGTGCGTCCGGTTCTGGTCGAGGCGAGCGCCGCCGTGCTCGCCTGGGGCGCCTACGTGTTCGCCGAGGGAGGCTGGGTCGGGTGATCGTCGACGCGCACGTCCACATCCTTCCCGACCGGGTTCGCGAGAACCTCGACGTGGTCGCCGTCGGCGAACCCTGGTTCGCCGCCTGCCACGCGCGCGGTGAGCGGGTCGCGTCGGCCGAATCCCTGGTGGCTGCGATGGACGAACAGGGTGTCGACCGCGCCGTGTGCTTCAGCTGGCCGTTCGCCGATGCTTCGACGTGCGCCGAGGCGAACGATTACGTGGCCGCGGCGGTGCGGCGGTACCCCGACCGGCTCAGTGGCTTCGGTGTCGTCCAGCCGCTGGACGCGGCCGCCGCCACCGAGGTGACCCGCTGCGCGCGCGTAGGCCTCTCGGGAATCGGCGAGATGAACGCGGACGCGCAGGGGTGGGGGCTGCTCGACGACGCTGTGGAACCGGCGGTGCAGGCCTCCGTGGACGCCGGGCTGCCGTGGACGCTGCACTGCAGCGAGCCGGTGGGCCGGCAGTACCCCGGCAAGGGCACGGCGACCCCGGACCGGCTGCTCAGCTTCGCGCAGCGCCACTCCGAGCTGACGCTGATCTGCGCGCACCTGGGTGGAGGGCTTCCGCTCTTCGCGCACATCCCCGAGGTGCGCGCGGCGTGCGCGGGCCTGTTCTTCGACACCGCCGCGCAACCCTTCGTGTACGCGCCCTCGGTGTACCGGGCCCTTGTCGACGGCATCGGTGCCGACCACATCCTCCTGGGCAGCGACCACCCGCTGCTCGACGTGCCTCGGTACTTGGCCGCTCTTGACGCGGCGGGCGTCCAGGCCTCCGCTCGCGATCTGATCACCGGGGCCAACGCCGCCCGGCTTCTGCACCTCTGAGGGCGGTGGCGACCGTCGTCACCATCCCGTCGCCGTTTGATGGTTCGTTTCGTGGTCGGCGCCCCCGCAGAGTCAGCGGTGGCGGAGTGTCCGGCGCCCGCCAGCCGGGCGCTTCGCCCCTCGCGGCTTCGCCGCGTGGGGACCCCTGTGTTTCACAGGGGCGAGGCAGATCCTCGCCCCTCATCAGGTCGAAGTGAATTCGACCTGATACACCCCACTCCTCGGCGTTTGGCGCGCCGACGGTACCTTTGCGGGCCATAACGGCTTCGCTTGGTTGGTGGTGGACCGGTGTTTCTAGGTCGCCTGGTGGTCTTCGCGCGTCCTTTGGTTCAGCAGGCACACTTCTCGGTCGTGTTCACTCCTGAGACGCTTGAGATTGCCATGGTCTCGTTCGAGGGGCCGGACCAGTACAGCCAGGCCGGCGG
>NZ_JAEKNS010000067.1:0-69077 GCF_016464765.1 Candidatus Aeolococcus gillhamiae
AAAAACCGAAAGCGCTCCAACTTGAGATCAAAACTGACCTTCACAGAGGCGCTGGAGCGGGAGAAGGGACTCGAACCCTCGACATCCAGCTTGGAAGGCTAGCGCTCTACCAACTGAGCTACTCCCGCTCGGCAACCCTCCAGGAGTATACGGACGGCACAGGCGTGGCTCCCGAGCAGCGATCGGGCCGCGTCTTAAGACCAAGGTCGCGTTGTCGGCACCCGCGGTCCGGCCGAGACTGCGCAATGCCAACAACGGCACTCGTAGCGGAGGAGCGGACATGCGGAGATCTGTGCTTGGCGTCGGGCTGCTGCTTGCCTCACTGGCAGCGCTCTCCCTGCCCTCACCGACCGTGACAGCGGCGGGTGGCGATGGCCACGGCCGCTTCAACGCGAAGGGGAACCTGCTGATCTCGGACCAGTTCAACAACCGTGCGATCGAGGTCGACCCCGCGTCGCGGACGATCGTGTGGAGCTTCGGCTCAGGAAACCCGTCACTGTGCAACCCAGGTCCGGGCGCCATTATCGGACCGAATGATGCCGAGCGTCTCGGCGACGGCCTCACCCTGCTTGCCGGAACCGGCATTCCCGGCTGCGCCGACAACCGGGTCATCGTCGTCACCCACAACGGCGACATCGTCTGGCAGTACGGCCAGGCGGGCATTGCCGGCTCCGGGCCGAACCAGCTCAACGTGCCCGTCTTCGCAATCCAGCTTCCCAATCGCAACATCATGGTCGTCGACCAGAGCAACAACCGAGTCATCGAGATCAACAGGTTCAGCAGGTCGATCGTCTGGTCGTATGGCCCCGCGTCCGGCCCCGGCGCCCTGATGAACCCGAACAGCGCGGAGCTCCTGCGCAACGGCCACATTCTCATTGCCGACGAGAACAACAACAGGGTCATCGAGATCACACGCTCCGGTCACATCGTCTGGCAGTACGGTAGTGGCGACACCGGGATCACAATGCCGCTTGACTTCGCGGCGTTCGCAAGCCGGCTGACCAACGGCAACACGCTGATCACCGACTCCGGCCACAGCCGCATCATCGAGGTGACCGAGGACAAGCGCATCGTCTGGCAGTACGTCACCAACAACGGACCTCACAGCAACACCGCGCCGCTGCCAACCAACGCCGTCCGGCTCGAGAACGGCGACACGTCCATCGCCGACCAGTTCAACCATCGTGTTCTGATCGTCAACGAGGACAAACAGCGGGAGGTCCAGTATGGGCGCACCAGCGTCGCAGGCAACACCCACGGCCTGCTGAACGGCCCGTACACTTCGTTCGTCATCGGCGACTACACCGGCCAAACACCACCGCCGGACGATTTCTAAGCGCCGATGCAGACACGCCGATCTGAACGGTCGTGGAGATCGCGTTGCTGCGGTGCGTTCAGCCGCTGAGGCCTCCTCCACTGCCCACAGAGCGCAGCGCCAGCAGCATCAGGACGAACCAGCCCACCGCCAGGATCGCGGACACGGCACGGTCGGACCGTCCCGCGGCGACGCGTCGCGCCAGCGGGAGCGCGACGAGAGTCAGCGGCCCCACGATGAAGTGGGTGGCGCCATCAGAAGGACGGTTTCCCATGATCGCCAGCGCGACGCCGAACAGCGCCTGCAACCCGATGAGGCCGGACATCGCCCCCGTGAAGGTGATCAGCCGCGGATGGACCGCACCGCGACGAAGCCAGTCGTGGACGGCCCAGATGCTGCCCCCGAGCGAAAGGAGCACGACAAGCAGCGCAACCGTCCGGTGAGCGGCGAGGATGGCGCGTCTCCCCGCTCGACGATCAGCGGATCAGTGCGAGCAGGCCTTCGCCTCGCCGGCGCTGTCGGCGGTCTGGAAGCTGTGGCCGCAGCCGCAGGTCTTCACCGCGTTGGGATTGTTGATGGTGAAGCCGCCGCCCATGATGGCGTCGACGTAGTCGATCTCAGCCCCGTCGAGGTACTGCGCCGAGTAGGCGTCAACGTAGACGCGGAGCCCGTTGACGTCGACCACCTGGTCGTCCGACTTCGGCGGGTTCTCGTCGATGCCCATCCCGTAGGAGAAGCCGGAGCACCCACCCGACTGGATGTACACGCGCAGACCGACCTGCTGCTCTGCCGCCTGCTCGGAGAAAAGTGTCTGGAGCTGGCCAAGGGCCGTGTCGCTGACGCTGATCATTTGGGGCTCCCTGCCTCAGGTGAACGGAATCCGGACCACCGCGCTGGTGCCTCCTCGATCATACCGTAGGTTCGTTCCGGATCCACCCCCCGTGTCCCCGCCTCAGACCTTGCGGAACTCGGGCACCCAGGAGCCGTCGTCTCTGCGGGTGAAGTCCTGGAAGAGCCCGGGCGCCTCCTCCACCATGATCTCGCCGAGCCGCCCGAAGATGAGGCGGAGCTCCTCCTCGGCGCCTGTGTCCGTCCTCATCTCGATCACATGGCGGAGTGTGCGCAGGTTCATGGTCAGGATCAGATCGGTGCTCAACCCGATGGGCGCCAGGCGGCGGAGCGCCGATGTAACCTCCTTCTTGACGTGGAAGGGAATGCCGTCGTCATCGATCTTCAGTTTCTCTGCAGCCGAGACCTGGAACTCCTCGAGGCGCTCGACCAGTTCCAGGCACTCCTGACGGAGTGGCTCGAGGGCGGGTGGGACCCGGAAGCCGATGTCGACGAGGCGCACGTACCTGAGGCTCTCCTGGCTGTAGGCGGCGCCGGCGCGGTGGCGGACGATCTCGTGGGTGGCTACGCGGCTCACGTTGCGCAATGCGAACGAGTAGTTGGCGTGCTCGAGCACGCTGCCGTGGGCGCTCTTGAGGATGTTCTTGAGGTAGTCGCGCTGGTCGGTTCTGACCTTGGTCACGTTGACGTTGAGCCCGGGCTCCCAGCTCCGGTAGCAGGCGCGCCCACCGAACTCGACCAGCAGCTCGCCGGCGTTGGGCGCGGTGTCCGCCGCGGTCCGGCGCTCGAGCCAGGAGCCGCCGCCGACGTCCTCGAGGTAGGCGCGCATCCCCTCGAGGTCCACGGCGGGACGCGCGATGAGGTGGATGGACGGGGTGGTTTCATGCGCCATGGCAACCTCGATGCTGGGACGGATGGGGGAGCCTGAAGGCCGGCGCAAGCATGGCGGCTGCCCTTTTGCAGCGTCAACGCGAGTGGCGGAGCGCGCGCCATCCCGCCCCGTACAATTCCGCCGGTGACCGACCTGGCCGTCCCGCCGCGCTTTCTCGAGGACGTCTACCAGGCTGCCAGCGAGTGCAACAAGTGCTCGCTGTGCCAGGCCGTGTGCCCGACGTACGTCACCAACCCCGTTGAGTGGGAGACGGCGCGCGGCCGGGTCTCGCTGGTGCGCGACGCCATCGAAGGAAGGATCGAGCTGCGCGACATCGCCGACGGCCCTCTCTCTACCTGCCTCACCTGCGACAACTGCGTGGCGGCCTGCGCACCGCGGGTGCCCACCGCCCAGATCGTCAGCCGCGCCCGCATGGAGCTGCACGAACAGGAGGGCCATCCCTGGGGTCAGTCGGTGGCCTTCCGCTCGGTGCTGCCGCGTCCTGGCGTGCTCAGCTTCCTGCATGGGCTGTCTCGCGCCGCCCAGGTGACCGGGTTGCACGCGTTCGCGCGGCGCACCGGCCTGACCCGCTGGCTGGGCACCGGTGGTGCGCTCATGGAGCACGTCGGCCCGCTGCCGCGCCAGACCGCGTACCGGCGGAGCCGCTCGCTGCCGGCCGCAGCTGCGCCGGTGCGCGGCCGGCTGGGATTCCTGGTCTGCTGCTACCAGAACCTCGCCGTGCCGCAGGCGACCGAGGCGACCATGCGCGTGCTCCTTGCCAACGGCTTCGAGGTGGTGGTGCCGCAGCTGGCCTGCAGCGGCCTGCCCGCCAAGTCGCTCGGGGATCGCCAGGCGATGATCGACATGGCTGCAGCCAACGTCGACGTGCTTCGCGAACTCAAGGTCGACATCCTCGTCGGCGACGTCGCCTCGTGCACTGCCCACTACAAGCAGTACGACACCATCCTCGCCGAGGACTCACTGCACGCGATCGATGCTCAGCGAGTCGCCCAGCGCACCATTCTGGCCACCGAGCTGCTCGACGACGCCGGTCAGCGCGCCACTCTGGGACCGCTGCGCTGGCGGGTGGCCATCGACGAGCCCTGCTCGCTGCCCATCGAGGGGCCGGCTCGGTCCGCGGCGTGCCGCCTGCTCGCCCAGGTGCCCCGCCTCGAGATCGTCCCCCTCGAGGAGGCGGCGATGTGCTGCGGTGGCCCGGGGATGTACTTCCGTGACCAGCCGGAGCGTAGTGAGGCGATCCTGCAGCGCAAGTTCGAGCACGTCGTGGCCAGCGGCGCCGAGGTTCTGGTCACCGAGAACGTCTCGTGCTTGCTGCAGCTGCGCAACGGCGCCGCCCGCTACGCCCCGGACGTGCGGGTCATGCATGTGTTCGAGCTGCTCAACGAATCGATCGAGACGGCGCAGCGGCGCAGCGCCATCATCCCGGAGTAGCTCGCACCCGCCGTCAGCCGATCGCGGCCAGCGCCTCCTCCGGCGTCATCAGCATGCAGGTGAAGGACGGCACGTCGCGCACCGTGTGTGTCGACGCCTCACTCTCGCGCATCTCCTGCACCAGGTCGAGGAAGTCGGCGATGGAATCGCTCTCGAAGGCCACCACGAACTCCTGGTCGTCGAGGCCGAACGAGTAGGTCGTGTTGATCTTCACGCCCGGGTAGCGATGGCCCATGGCGATGTGCTCGCTCATCTGGCGCTGGCGCTCCTCACGGCTCAACCGGTACCACGCCCGTGTCTTCACGAAGGGGTAGACGAAGAGGTAGCGACGGTTGGTGGGAGCGATCACCAGCCGGTTGCTCCTCCCCTCCTGGTTGCGGTGCTCGTGCTTCTCCACGTACATGCTCTGCTTGGTCATCGAGAAGTAGCTGTACGGGGAGGTCAGGTGCGCGCCCATAACGGTGCGGTTGAGCCGCGCCGAGAACTCGTGCAAATCCTCAAGCCGGTCGCTGACCAGCCAGACCATGAAGTCGGCGTCGCCGCGCGTGCCCACCAGGCTGTAGGTGCGCACCAGAGCGTTGTCACGGCTGTCGATGTCGCGGATCAGCGCCGCCACCTCGGCGCGGTCGGCGTCGCGCTGCTGCTCGCTGCGCTGCCGCCATTCTGGCCGCACCGCGAAGAAAGCGAAGCGGATGTGCTGGCGGGCTGTGGGCGGCGGCGCGGTGGCGTCGCGAACGGTCAGCGGCAGCGCGGCGATGTCGGTCACAGCGAACACTGTACCGCGGCGGCGGCGCAGAGCCGCCCCCCGGGATCGCTCACCGCAATACCTCGAGCGCAGCGCGGACCAGCGTGCCCACGCCGATGGGCAGGCTGCGCTCGTCGATATCGAAGTCCGCACTGTGGTGCGGCGCCACCGGGTGCGTGGCGATATCGCCGGCGCCGACCAGGAAGTAGCAGCCCCGACCCGCCTCGTTGATGAGGCAGGCGACGTCGTCACCGACGGTGATCGGCTGGGGTGTGACCACGTTGTCTGCGCCCACCGTCGCGATCGCGGCGCGGCGCACCAGCTCGACCGAGTCGGCGTCGCTGACGACGGGGGGACAGCCGTTGGCGCGCTCGAAGTCTGCCGACGCGCCGGACGCCGACGCGATCGCGGCCGCCACCTCGGCCACCCTGCGCAGCAGCCGATCGCGTTCGCTGGCGTCCAGCGCGCGGACCGTGCCCCGCAGGCGCACCTCGTCGGCGATGACGTTGAACGCTGACCCACCCTCGACGCGCCCGACCGTGACCACCGCGGGCGAGAACGGCGAGGTCTCGCGGCTGACGATGGTCTGCAGCGCCAGCACCACGTGGGCGGCGGCGACGACGGGGTCGATGCTGGTGTGGGGCATGCCACCATGGCCGCCGCGGCCGCGAACGGTGATCCGGAACTCGTCAGCGCTCCCGAAGATCGGGCCATCCTTGACACCAACCTGGCCGACCTGCAACGGCGCCCAAAGATGGATGCCGATCACCTGGTCGACGCCGTCGAGCGCGCCGTCCTTGATCATCGGGACCGCTCCAGCGGCGATCTCCTCAGCGGGTTGAAAGCAGAGGCGTACGCGGCCTCGCCACGCGTCACGCAGCGATGCCAGCACGGTGGCGGCGCCCAGCGTCATCGCAACATGGCCGTCGTGGCCGCAGGCGTGCATGACCCCGTCCACCTCGGAGGTGGCCACCCGATCCTGGCCACGCTCGAGGATGGGCAACGCGTCCATGTCGGCGCGCAGCATCAGCGTGACCGGGTCACCATCGCCGTCGCCGCCGGAGCCGTGGAGGTCGGCGATCACCCCGGTGCCGCCGACGCCGGTGCGGACCGTGAAGCCCAGTTCCTCGCTGCGCGTCGCGGCGACCTCGGCGGTGCGACGCTCTTCGAGCGAGAGCTCGGGATGGCGGTGCAGGTCGCGGCGCGTTGCGACCACCTCTTCGCGGACGCGGTCGACCTCCGAAGCCACGCGGGCGGCGAGGTCAGTCACGCTCTCGCCCAATGAGCCGGAGCGCCGCCTCCTGAAGAGCTCCGTTGGTGACCACCTGGTCGGCCCCGTGCTCCATGGCGCGCACACGAACCTCGCGGTCGTCGTGCTGGCAAAAGCCGATGATCCGTGTGTCGCCGCGCGCGCGCAGCGCGCTGATCAGATCGATCCGCGCCTCCACCTCATCATTGAGGTCGACGAAGACCATGCCCTCGGCGGGGAGCTCACCCGCCGCGGCCATGGCAACGCGCGTCGTAGGGGCAAGGACGGCGCGAAGGCGGCTGGCGAAGAGGAGATCGCCGCTCACCAGGGCGACGTCAGGGGTGGGCATCGCCCGCCATCATAGGAGGGCCGCCGGGACGGCCAGTTCGTGGCGACCACCCCGCGTCCCGGCAGTCACTGGAGGAAGCCATGGAGATCAGAACCGTCGGCATCGTCGGTGCGGGGCTGATGGGCTCGGGTATCGCCGAGGTGTGCGCCCGAAGCGGATTGCGCACCCGGGTCGCCGAGGCCGGCGAGGAGCTGCTCGCGACCGGCCGGCAGCGGGTCGAGAAGTCGCTGGAGCGAGGCCGGCTTGGCGGCAAGCTCAGCGATGATGACGTCGAGCGCATCAGCGGGCAGCTCAGCTTCAGCACGGACCTCGACGAGCTGGGTGACTGCGACCTCGTGGTCGAGGCCATCGTCGAGCGGCTTCCCGACAAGGTGGAACTGTTCGGGCGGCTCGACCACATCGTCCCCGAGCACGGCATCCTGTCGACGAACACGTCGTCGCTGCCGATCATGGAGATCGCGCGGGCCACCCACCGCCCGGACCGCGTCATCGGCACCCACTTCTTCAACCCGGCCCCCGTCATGAAGCTGCTCGAGGTCGTCCGGACGATCGCCACGAGCGATCAGACACTCGCCGAGACCAGGGCGCTCGGCGAGAAGCTGGGCAAGCGGGTCATCGTCGCTCAGGACCGCGGTGGCTTCATCGTTAACCTGCTGCTCATCCCCTTCCTCAACAACGCCGTGCGCCTCTACGAGTCGGGTTTTGCCACCAAGGACGACATCGACGAGGGGATGCGGCTCGGCTGCGGCCATCCCATGGGACCGCTGCAGCTACTCGACTACATCGGTCTCGACACCGCGCTCTTCGTGTGCGACGCGCTCTACGAGGAGTACGCGATTCGCGACTACGCCGCCCCGCCGCTGCTCAAGCGGATGGTCGCGGCTGGGTACCTGGGTCGCAAGACCGGACGCGGCTTCTACACCTACGACGCCGAACAGCAGCGCTAGCCTTACGCCGGCGGCGGGCTGCCCGGCTGAGACAGGGGCATCTGCTGTTCGAGCACGTGCAGCCGGACCGTGCTCAGCAGGGTTCCCTCGCGCCAGAACTCCGCAGCGTACTCACCGGGCTCGCCGAGGGTGGGTTGCAGGATGGTCACGGTCGACACGCTGACCTCCCCCGCCCCTGACGGCGGCGGCCCCGCGGACTCGAACCGCATCGTGGTCGGCGGCACCACCAGCTTGCCGAGGTTGTCCACGAAGCGCAGCTCGATGATCTGGACCTGGCCGGCGTCGGCGCTGGTGAAGCGGAAGCCGGCGACCACGGCGAAGCTCGCCATCCCAGGCAGCTCCGGCAGGGCGAGCGCGCTGAAGCCGCCGCCGAGCACGTATACCTTGCCGTCAGCAGGGACGGTGGCGGCGTCCGCGAAGAAGGCGAAGCTCATCTCCATGCGGTCGACTCTGACGCACCGCGGACGACGCCCGCTGCGACGCTGTGCACGCCCGCTGCGTCACCATCGAGAGGTGGATCCCACCCCCGCCCAGCGCAACCTGCACGTCTTCGTGTGCACCACCGTCGGCCGCCACCACTGCGGGGGCATGGGTAGCGAGAGGATCCTCCTGCGTCTGCGCGACGAGCTGGAGCGGCGCGGCCTCACCCACGTCCGCACCACCCGGATGGGCTGCAACCAGCAGCACCACCAGGGTCCGATCCTGATCGTCTACCCCGACGGCGTGTGGTACGGGAACCTCCGTGTCGAGGACGTCGACGAGCTCATCGACGAGCACCTCATCGGCGGCCGTCCGGTCGAGCACCTCCGGATCACCCCGGACGGCGAGTGGGCTTCGACGGCACTCACGTAGTAGGGTGGTCCCGTCGATCAGCACCCTCGAGGAGAGCAGAGATGGGCTACGTCCGCGGCTTCGTTCACGGCAGCGTCATCGGGGCCGTCGTCGGCATCTGCGTCGCCCCCCAGCCCGGCACCAAGACCCGCCAGCAGCTCGCCGCCTTCGGCGCGGCCGCGCGTGACGGCTACCAGGTCGCGGAACGGACCGTCCGCAGGGTTGCTCCGTTCGCCAGCGCGGCCGCCGACATCGCCCGCCACCAGGTGGACAAGGTGGTCCACGACGACGACGCCGTCTCGGTCGAGGGCTCGGTCCGCATTCACAACGAGACCAACGGGCGACACTGACCGAGGGGCGGGGCGGATCCTGCTCAGCCGCGCAGCACCGAGCGGGGTGCCGGCTCCGGGTCCTCGACAGTGCCGAGCGCGGCCAGGATGGCGACCACACCGACCACGAGGTCGAGGATGTTGAGCGCCGTCGTGAAGTGCAGGCCCAGCACGTCCTTGGTGGCGGCGGCGTCATCACCGACGAGGAAGCCGGCGACGGCCAGCGCGAACAGGACGACTCCGACGACGCCGACGATCATCCTGCCCACACGGCGTGGTGCAACGAAGCCGACATAGGCGAAGAGCACGAGCAGGACGATGTCGAGGGCGTCACGCGCCCAGGTGAGATGCAGGACGAGGCTGCCCACGTTGCCGCCGCCGTTGGGGGCGGGCGGTCCGGCATTTCCCGCGGCGAGGCCGCCGACGCCAACCACCAGGAACACGAGCGCGCAGAGCTGAGCGTAGAGACGTGCCATGGGCGCGAGTCTGCCCGATCGTCAGGCGGCCGCGCCCGCCCGGGAGGGGCGCCGGTTCACGGAGCCAGGAAGGCTGAGGCGTCTCCCCCGGCAACCAATGGCGCCACCCGGCGGCGGGCGGCCCGGGCCTCGGCCAAGCAGGTGGGCGAGCAGTAGCGGCCGCGCAGCTCCATGGCCTTGAAGCCGTCGTAGCCGGCGCCGCAGTGGGCGCAGATCTTGACGGCGCGGGGATGGTGGCGACGGGGCATCGAGGCCTCCTGTTGGTCTGGCCGTGTGGGCTGGGTGCAGTGACAACGACGTCGAGCCCGAATTGGTAACGGCCCCTGCAATCGTGCCACGGGATTGCAGTTAGCGCGCGTGTTTGGGCGGCCCCCGTCAGCGCTCCTGTCGGAGGGCGATGAGGGTGACGTTGTCGGTCGCGCCGGCGTCCAGCGCTGTCTGCACTGCCCGCTCGACGACGGCAGTCAGCGGTCCCGGCGTCTCGAGCAGCACGGCGATGTCGGCATCGGCCAGGGGCTCCCAGAAGCCGTCGCTGCAGAGCATGAGCACGTCCCCCGCGACGAGCTCGATCGAGAGCGCCTCGGCCTCGAGCGGGTCACCCATCACCGCCCTGGTGATGAGGTTGCGCCGCGAGTTGCTGCGCTCGGATCCCGGGGGCAGCGCGCCCGCGCGCACCTGCTCGCCGACCCAGGAGTGGTCGCTGGTGAGCAGGCGAGCCTCGCCGCCACGGACCAGGTAGGCGCGGCTGTCCCCGGCGTGGCCGATCACCGCGCCCGCACCGTTGACGGCGGCGAGGGTGAGAGTGGTGCCCGGCCGGCCGCCGATCTCGGTACGCAGCTCTCCCACCGCTCGGTTGGCCGCGTCGACGGCGGCGAGGACTGCCTGTTGGTCGGCGCCGCCGGCGACGAGCACCGCGATGGCCGCCGCGGAGGCCGCCTGCGCCGCCTCCCTGCCGCCCGGGAGGCCTCCCATCCCGTCAGCCACCAGCAGCCCAACGCCCTCTCCACCGCGCAGCTGGGTCACCGCGAAGGCATCCTGGTTCTCCTGGCGGACCGGTCCGATGTGGGTGGCCGCGGCGATCTGGTGCGAGTCGGTCGACGTCGCGGACAGGTCGGCGACGGTGATCGCCTCCGGCACGCTCACTGGCCCGCGCCGGCGGATTCCGGCTCAGCGGCCGCGGCCCGCCCCAGGAGCATCTCCACCACCTCGTCGGCGATGGTCACGGGGTCGTGGCACTGGATGGTGGTCATGCCCAGCTCGGTGGCGGCATCGACGTTGCAGCGCATGTCGTCCACGAAGAGGCAATCGTGGGGCGCCAGACCGAGGCGCTCGCAGGTGAGCAGGAAGATGGCCGGGTCCGGCTTGCGCAGCCCCACCTGCGAGGAATCGACGACGACGTCGAACAGCTCCTCGACCGGCAGTAGCGACCGCCACACCGATTCGCCGCTGCGCGAGATATTGGTGAGCAGCGCGGTCCGGTAGCCCGCTCCCTTGACCTGGCGAACCGTGTCGATCATCGCGCCGCACGCGGGCAGCCCGCCTCCGAACACGACGTGCTGGGCGATGCGCGCATCCACCGCCTCGTGGCCACCCGCGGCAATGTAGCGCGCGGCCATGCGGGCAAAAAACTCCTCGTCGGAGATCGCCCCGGTCTCCAGCAGGTGGAGGTCGTGCGCGCCGGTGGGCAGGTGGTACACGTCGCGGAACTCGTTGAGAAAGAAGCGCAGCAGGTCGAGCTGGACGGGGTCCACGATGGTCTCGCGATGACGGCCCAGCGGCTCGGTCATGACCCCGCCAAGGTCGAAGATCGCTCCCTTCAGGGTGCGTTCGAAGGGTCGATCGATCACCGATTCATTGTGTCCCATCGCCCGCGACCGCCAGCCCTACGCGGGCTCGGGATCCCCACGACCGCGCAGCAGCTCGACGCGGCCGTCCCCAGTTCCGCTCAACGCGCGCGCCGGCAGAGCGCTCACCACCGCCGCCGCGACGAGCGCCACCGCGACGCCGGCAAGGGTGTCCGTCAGGTAGTGCTCCGCCATCACCAGCACCGCGACCGCGACGGCCGCTGGATACAGCAGCCACATCCAGCGCCACCGCGAGCGCTGCGCGCTGATCACCACGGCGGCCACGAGCACCGGGATGGTCACGTGCAGCGAGGGCATGGCGCCGAACGGTTCGGGATCGGCACCCGCGTACAGGGAACCGAGGTGGAGCGACTGGAGCACCTCGACGACGCTGCGGTGCAGATGGGGCAGCAGGCCCTGCTGCGCAGCCAGCCACGGCGGCGACTGCGGGAACGTGAGGTACACCGCGAAGCCGATGACCATCGCCAGCAGGTAGGTCGCCACGAAGGCGTCGAAGCGCTCCCGGTGCCGCCACCACAGCCACCCCGCGGCGAGCAGTGGCGCCACGTAGTGCGCCAGGTACACCGCCGTGAGCGCCCAGGCGGGAGCTCCGAGCAACAGAGGAAGGTGATGCTGAAGCCAGACGGGAACCACGGTCCCGGTCAGGGCGCGGTCAGCCGCAATCAGGAACGCGGACGAGGCGTGGATCCCCTGCCGCTGGGAGAGACCGCCGAGCGCCAGGAAGACAATGGCGATGAGCAGCATCGGAGCCCAGCGGCTGAGCCACTGCGGCACCGGCAGCAGCAGGGCCGCGACGGCCACCGCGCCGAGCGCCACAAGCCACCAGTCGAAGGTGCCGCCCGCCGCGAGGCTGAAGAGGGCGACCGCCGCGGCGTCCGCCACGATGAGCGCGTACACGAAGGGTGCTCGCCGGATCGCCGGCATCCGCGCCGCTTCCGGGGTGACCACATCCATCCGGAGGCAAGCGTAGCCGGGCGGCGCACGCCCCGTCCGACCGCGTTCAGCCGGTGGTGCTGCGAATTCTCTGGAGCCGCGCGAGGGTGTCGGCAAGAGCCCGCACCAGCTCCTCACGTGGGGCCTGGTCGCTGACCCGTGCCGGCCCCTCCGGCGGAGGGAGGTTGGGGATGGGGTGGTGATCAGCGGGGCCCGGGCTGCGCAGGAATGCCTCGTCGGCCGGATGGAGGCGCGCGCGCCGGAATCGAGAGGTCGACTCCGGCTGGACGCGACGGAGCCGCTTCTCCAGACGAGCGGGGGCGTCCTGGCGAAACATCGCCGACCCGGAGAACTCTTCGACCGCGGCCAGCGCGATGTCGAGCATCCCGTCGCCCTCGGCGACGGTGACATTGCGCAGCCCACGGTAGCGCTCGGCAGCTCCGGGCTGGGAGACGCCGACGACGAACCGGCCGTCGAGCCCGGGTAGCCATTCGGCGATTCCCTCCTCGTCGACGACCAAGTACACGGGCACGCTGTCCTGCGGGATGGCATGTGCCCACCACCGGTCCAGCTTGGCCTGGCGCTCGTCGTCGGCGAAGAACGCCACACCGCGCACGGGGGGCACCGCGATGACGGCCAGCGGGCTGTCGGGCCGGCGCACCTCGTCGAGGGCGGCCGCGAGGCGCTGGGCCTCCTCCACCTCGGGCACCAGCACAGTCATCGCGTACTGCTGCGCGGAATCGGTTGGAATGCTGCTCATGCCTCGAGTTGTGTGACGTTGGACAGGACGTGGAGTTGGATCGTTGCTGGAACGCTGCGCCGATGATAGCAACCGGCGGCGGTGCGCCTGTTGCGCCGTCGCCAACCTCACCCAGTCCTCAGCGGCGTGGCCCGTTTGGCACTCCCGTTCGAGGCCGCCGCGCTCGCGGCCGCCTGAACCGACCGCGGATGTTCACTCAGTGGCGATGGCGTCGAGGACGTTGAGCCGCGCCGCGCGCCGGGCAGGAAGCACCGCGGCGAGGACACCGATGAGGAAGGCGGCGACCACGTAGGCGACGAGCTGCACGGCGGGGACGGAGAGCTTGCTCAACCCCTGGCTGGCGAGCGCGCGCACCACCGCCGTACCCATCCCGGCGCCGATGACGAGGCCGAGCACGGCGCCGAGCAGCGCGATGATCACCGCCTCCCAGCGCACCATAGAGCGGGTCTGGCGGCGGGTGAGGCCCAGCGCCCGGAGCAGCCCGAGCTCGCGGGCCCGCTCGAGGACGCTCAGCGCCAGGGTGTTGACCACCCCTAGCGCAGCGATGATCACCGAGAGCACGAGCAGCACGTCGATCAGCGACTGGGCCTGGTCGATGGCCTTCGAGTTGGCGTCGATGAACTCCTGCTTGGTCTGCACGGTGAGGGCCGGGAAGGCGACGAGGTCGGACTTCAGCGCAGCGTCAGCGGCGCCGACGGTCTGTCCGGGTGCCGCGTTGACCAGGATGGCGATGTCCTGCTGCGGCTTGGGGAAGTTCGCCGTGTACGTGGCAAGGGAGACGGCGAAGCCGGAGATCAGCGCATTGCCGTGGTACACCCCGCCGATGCGCTTGGTGGCGGCCGTCGACGCGTAGGGGAACTGCGCCTGGACGGTTGTGCCGGTCGTCCAGCCCCGCGCGCTCGCGGTCGAGTCGTCGACCAGCATGTCGTTCGCATCGCTGATCGACAGGGGGTCGCCGCTGACCATGTCGAAGATCACTGTGTGGTTGATGGCGGCGACGTCGATCGCCAGCAGCGACTGGTTGGCCGAGCCGACCACCACCGAGTTGGCGCGCACCTCGGTGAGGTCGGCGAGGCGCGGGTCCCTGCGCAGCGAGTCGACCACGCTGGTGGTGAAGCCCCCCTGGCCGCCGCTGTTGTCGACGACAAGCAGTTGCGAGTTGACGGAGCCGACGATAGACGCCTCGCCGGACGCCTTGAATGAGGCCGCGATGACGGCCACCGCAGCGATCAGCGCGACCCCGATCATCAACGCGGCGGCGGTGGAGGCGGTGCGGCGCGGGCTGCGAATCGCGTTCTCGCGGGCCAGCCGTCCGGGCACGCCACGCAACCGCGCCAGCGGCCGGCCGATGGCCCCGCCAACCGGACGCACCAGCAGAGGCGAGAGGTAGGCGATGCCGATGAACAACGCGAGTGCGCCGAGGCCGAGCAGGAGCAACGTCTGCCCCGTGCCGGCGAACAATCCCGCGCCGAGCAATGCAGCGCCCACCACCGTGACGATCGCACCGCCGATGCTCCGCCGCCGCGTCACTGGCGCGACCTCGGGGACGGCGTCGCGCAGCGCGGCCATCGGTGCGACGCGAGTCGCGCGTCGTGCCGGGAGCGTGGCCGCGATGAGCGTCACTGCGGTGCCGACCACGATCGCGACGATGAAGCTACGCGGGGTGACAGTCAGGCCGCCGTTGCTCAGCGAGAAGCCGAGCAGCCGGGCGAGCCCGATCGCCAGCAGGATGCCGAGCGCGGCGCCGACGGCTGACGCGACCACGCCGGTCAGCAGCGCCTCGGTCAACACCGACACCATCACCTGGCGCCGGGTCGCGCCCAGCGCGCGCAGCAGCGCCAGCTCGCGTGAGCGCTGCGCGATGAGGATGGTGAAAGTGTTGACGATGAGGAAGGAACCGACGAACAGCGCGATGAGCCCGAACACCAGCAGCGCGGTGCTGAGGATCCCGATCACCGACCTGGTTGCCTGCACCTGCTGAGACGCCTGGGCGGCGCCGGTCTGGGCCACCATGTCGGCGGGGAGGACCTGGGCGATCCGGTCGCGGAGTGCGGCGTCCTTGACCCCGCTCGCCGCGAAGACGCTGACCTGGTCGAAGTTCCCCTGGGTGTCCAGGACGCGCATCGCCGTCGGGGTGGTGAAGAGCGCGATGGTTGCGCCGGCCACGTTGTCCGCCTGTCCATAGCCGACGATGCCACTGACATGGAAGGTCTGGCGGGCGCCGCCATTGAACACGAGGTCGATCCTCTGACCGACGTGGATGCCGTTGGCTGCAGCGGTGGCGGCATCAATGGCGACGTCGTCCGCGGCCTGAGGTGGATTGCCCGACCGGAAGTGGTACGGGGAGCTGGGTGTGTTGACCCAGTTGGCGCCGAACGTGGGTGGCCCGTGCCCACCGATGGGCGTGCCATTCGGCGCCAGCAGCGTCGCACCGGTGCGGAATATACTGCCGTCGGCCTCGGCGACGCCATCGACCTTGCGCACCGTAGGCACGACCGCGGCCGGCACCGGGCGCCGTTGCCCGCCACCGATGTCCTGGCCGGTCCCGGCCAGCGTCTGCCCTTCGACCACCACCGCGATGCCTTGGTTGGCGTCCGTGAAGATGGCGCCGAAGACGTTGTTGATGGTGTCGCTCACCACGAACGTCGAGGAGACGAACGCGATGCCGAGCACGATGGCGACGGCGGTGAGGCTCAGCCTCAGCTTGTGCGCGAGCAGGCCGCGGAGGGTGACCTTGAGCACGCCGTCAGGCGCCGAGGTGCTTCATCACATCGAGGATCCCGTCGGCCGTCGGTGAGCTCATCTCATCCACCGTCTTGCCGTCCGCGATGAACACCACCCGGTCGGCATGCGCCGCGGCGAGCGGGTCGTGGGTCACCATCACGATGGTCTGAGCGAAGTTCTCCACCGCGGCGCGCAGGAACCCGAGCAACTCCGCTCCCGACCGTGAGTCGAGGTTACCGGTGGGCTCGTCGGCGAAGATGATGTCGGGTCGGGACACCAGCGCGCGGGCTGCCGCGACGCGCTGCTGCTGACCGCCGGAGAGCTCGCTGGGGCGGTGCTTGAGGCGGTCGGTCAGGCCGATCGAGCTGACCACGTCGTTGAGCAGCGCGCCGTCGGGCTGCGCACCCGCGATGGCCAGGGGCAGCGTGATGTTGTCGAGCGCGTTGAGCGTCGGCACCAGGTTGAAGCTCTGGAAGATGAAGCCGATCCGGCGGCGGCGGAGCAGGGTCAGCTCGGTGTCCTTGAGCGAACCGATCTCGGTGTCACCGATGAACACCTCGCCGGAGGTCAGGTTGTCCAGGCCGGCGAGGCAGTGGAGCAGCGTCGACTTGCCTGATCCGGACGGCCCCATGATCGCGGTGAACTGGCCGCTGGCAAAGTCGGCAGAGAGGTCGTCGAGCGCGCACACTGAGGCGTCCTCGCGTCCGTACACCTTTGTTGCGTGCAGGGCGCGAGCCGCGGGCCTGGATGCCGCGACCGCTGTGGTCGGGGGGGCGGCGCGGTGCTCGGTCACGCCCGCATGGTAGGGAACGGCCGGCGGTGACCGGCTTAAGAAGTTGCGGTCGGTACGCCACCATACCGACGGATCGCGTGCGACTGCGGATACTGGTCGGCGGATCGCGACAGTCGCGTTCGCCGCGCCCACGCCATCAGGCTGCAGGTGGGCCGCGTGCGTGTCGTCTCTGCAAACGCCTCGGAGTCGACCCGCACCGTGAGCCAACTTTTCGCCGCCTCGACGCCACCGGCGGTGACGCCCACCATCGTGCCCGCACCACCCGAGACGGTGATGAAGCCGGCGGACCCGTACGTAGAGCTCAAACGCGTCATCGCCGGGCGCGGCCTTCTTGAGCGCTCGCCGCGCCGGCAGATCGTGCCGAGCGCGGGCCACGCGCTGCTGCTTGCGGCGATCATCGTCGGAATCACGTTCACCCGCGGGACCTGGTGGGTGCTGCTCTGGACGGCCCCCGCCGCGCTGCTGTTCGGCCAGATCGGGTTTCTCGCGCACGACGCCACGCACAACCAGATCCTGCACACGTCGCGCGCCAACTACATCCTCAGTGTGCTGCTCTTCAACCTTGGTCTCGGCGGCAGCCGCGGCTGGTGGGCTGAGCGACACAACACCCACCACGCGCAGCCCAACCGGCTCGGCGTCGACCCCGACATCGAAGGCGGAGTCGTTGCGGTCACCGACAGCCAGGCCCGCGAGTCGCGTGGTTTCGTCCGGTTCATGATCCGCAACCAAGGCAGGACCATCGCGCCACTGCTTTCCTTGAGTGCCCTGCAGATCCGCGCCTACAGCGCCCTCTTCATCAAGGCACGGTCGCTGCGCAACCCGCGCGCCGAACTGGCGCTGTTCGCTGTGCACTACGCGGTGTACGTCACCGCGCTCGTGTTCGTGCTCGGCGTTGGGGGTGGCCTTCTCTTCGCCGCGGTGCACCAGCTCCTGCTCGGGCTCTACCTCGGTGCGGCGTTCCTCCCCAACCACTTCGGCATGACGGTCCTCATGCCCGGCGACCAGCTGGACTTCCTTCCCCGCCAGGTGGTCACCGCGCGAAACCTCCGCGCGGGGCGAGTGACCGACTACTTCTTCGGGCCACTCGGCTGCCAGATCGAGCATCACCTCTTCCCAGCGATGCCGCGCCACAACCTCAGAGCCGCCGGGCCGATCGTGCGACAGGTCTGCCAGGAGCAGGGGATCCTCTACAGGGAGACGTCGCCGCGGGAGGCGTTTGCGCAGGTCTACCGCCACCTCCGCAGCGTCGGCCGCGCCGCCATCCGGCCGGCTCAGGTGGCCGAGGTCGACCGCTCCGCCTGACCCCGCCGACGATGACTGCTGCGGCCAGGCGCCGATGCGATCGAGAGTTGCAGCGTGGAGCGGACCGGGTCCATCTGGAGACGTCAGGGGCCAAGCACTCCAATGAGCGGCGGGCTGACGATCACCGTGGGCGGGGGCGACTGGCCGTCGTCGCCATGACTGTTTGTGCGCTTGTCGGCATCGCCGCGTGCGGCTCCAGCGGCGCCGCGAGCAGCCCCACGACCCAGATGATCACAGTCACCTCTGTGGCCTGCGACGGTTCAATAACGACAACGACGACGGCAGCCGCGCAATCCAGCGGCGGCTCTGGCGGCGTCATCGGGCACCCGACCACCCCACAGATCGGCGGCGGGCTGGCAACGCCGACGCCCGTGTCGACTCCCCGCGTGATCCGTGCCGCCGCCCTCCAGCTGACCTCAGCCGACGGTGACTCAACGATCGTCGTGCCGGTGGGGGCATCGATCGGCATCCGCCTCGGGCCGACGAGCGCGCCGTTCTGCTGGTCGGCACCGACCAGCTCCGATCAGCGAATCATCGAGCAGCTCACCAGCAGCTCGGGGAACGATCGCGTCGGGCGCGGGTCCTTCCGGGCGCGCGCCGTCGGGAGCGCCACGCTCGAGGCAAGCATGGACCCGCGGTGCTCTCCAGCGTGCGGCGCCGCTTCGATGGTGTGGCGCGTTCAGGTCCAGGTCACCAGCTACTGACATCTCGAGCGTGTCGTCATCACCCGCGCGGCCGGCGGCGTTCAGAGTGAAGGGGTCCGCGGGGAGCCCGGGAGCTGGGAACAGGTTGCACCAACAGGTGGTCGCCTGAGTCCGTCGGCGGCGAGTCAGGCGTGGGCTCGCGACTGTCCGCGTCCCATGCCGTGCCATGCCATGCCATGAGCCGAGCCTGATGACCTCTCACGATCTCGACTGCTCGCCGCTCGCGGCCAAGCGATCGCCGTCGGCGATTGTCGAACGCCACGCGATTGAGCCCGATCCGCTTCGGAGGGGGCGCCTCGCCAGCCCAGCTGGCCTCGACAGACGTCGCCGGTCACGGAGGCTCGCGGGCGATCAGCTGCCCCTGACGATGGACTGACGAGCGCGACTTGGGCACTCACCGTAGACCTCAGCCGGCTGGCCCACAACCGCTTCGACGTGGCACATGGCCGCCGCGCTCACGGCGCGGCGTCTCGCCGGCCTCCGCTCTCCGCCATGCTGATGGTCGGGGCGACTGGATTCGAACCAGCGACCCCCTGCTCCCAAAGCAGGTGCGCTACCGGGCTGCGCCACGCCCCGACGCTCCTAAAGCATAGGCGGCGAGCGCAGGAGGCGGAGCCGCCGCCACACTTGCGCCCGTGGATCTCCTCGACGTGGTCATCCTGCTCCTGCTGACGTCCGGGCTGTTCTCCGGCTACCGCCGCGGCATCAGCTGGGTCGGGCCCTCCCTGATCGGTTTGGTGGTCGGCATCGTCGTCGGCGCCGCCGCCGCGCCGCCTCTGGCTGCGGTGTTCAGCAAACAGCCCAATGTCCAGCCGCTGATCACGTCTGGCCTGTTCCTGGGGATCGTGCTGATCATCCAGGGCATCGGCACCACCGTCGGCTTTCGAGCGCGGGTGCGCAGCCTGCGCACCCGCTTCGCGCAGTGGGATTCCGCGATGGGCGCGGTGCTCGCCGCCCTCGGTGTCCTGGCCGGCTCTTGGTACCTCGGGCTCACGTTCTCGCAGAGTCCCTGGACCGCGCTCGACACGCAGATCAGCGGCTCGGCGATCGAGAAGGCACTCGACGGCTTCGCCCCGCGACCGCCGGGGTTCCTGGCCACCCTCGAGAACTCTCTGCGCAACAACAGCTTCCCCAACCCGTTCTCGGCCATCGCGCCGATTGCCCCGCCACCCGCGTCGATTCCGCCACTGGTCGACACACCCGGGATCCGCGCCGCCAGGGCAGTGACGTCCAAGGTCGTCGCCTTCGGCTGCGGCGGTGCCGAGGCCGGATCGGCATGGCCCATCGGCAAGGACGACGTGGTCACCAACGCGCACGTGGTCGCCGGATCGCAGCACGTGGAGCTCGACACCACGGATGGCGCGACTCACCCTGCGACAGTCGTGTTCTTCGACCCTGACACCGACGTCGCCGTGCTCCATGTGCCGCACCTCGCCGAGGCAGCGCTGCCGATGGCTTCGACGGACCCGGCGCGAGGCGTCACCGGAGCTGCGATCGGCTATCCGGGAGGACAGAACGAGAAGGTGGTGTCCGCCGAGGTGCGCGGCACCGAGACCGCGCGCGGGTACAACATCTACAACTCGAGCCTCGTGAGCAGGGACATCGAGGTACTCGCCGCGCAGATCATCCCGGGCAACTCCGGGGGACCGCTGGTGGACAAGGCCGGTGTAGTCCAGGGGTTGGTGTTCGCCGCCAGCACCACGGACCCGAGCGAGGGCTACGCGTTGACGATTACCCAGATCGCCGGCGACCTCCAGAAGGGTCTCGGACACACCGAGGAGGTGTCGACGCAGCAGTGCACCAACGCGTGAGCCCGCGGCGTGCTCCGCCACGGAACGGGACCGCCTTCGTGCTCGGCGGGGGCGGCCTGCTCGGCGCCGCCGAGGTGGGCATGGTGCGCGCGCTTCTCGAGCGCGGGATCCGGCCGGACGTCATCGTGGGCACGTCGATCGGGGCCATCAATGGAGCCGCGCTCGCCAGCAACCCTCAGCCGGAGGGTGTCGCTGGCCTCGCACAGCTCTGGCGGGAGGTGACCGCCAGCGGCGTCTTCGCTGGCTCGGTGATCCGGCGGGTGAGCACTCTGGCGCGAACGCGCACCAGCCTGCACAGCAACGCGCCACTGCGCCGGCTTCTGGAGAAGCATCTTCGCATCCAGCGCATCGAGGACCTGCCGGTGCGCTTCGAATGTGTCGCGGCGAGCATCGAGCGTGCCGAGGAGCACTGGTTCGTGCGCGGCCCTCTGGTCGACGCCGTGCTGGCGTCGGCTTCCGCGCCGGGCATCCTGCCGCCGGTGCGCATCGGTGACGAGCACTTCATCGACGGCGGCATCGTCAACTCCATCCCGGTGAGCCGCGCCGTCGAGCTCAAGGCGAAGACGATCTACGTGTGCCACGTGGGCCGCATCGACCGCAGGCTCACCGTACCGCGCCACCCGTTCGAGGTGGGTTTGGTGGCGTTCGAGATCGCGCGACGGCACCGTTTCCATGCAGACATGGCGGCGCTCCCCGAGGACGTCGAGGTGCACGTCCTGCCCACCGGCGACCGCACACCTCCGCGTTACGAGACCCTCGCCAACCTGCGCTACCGCGACTTCTCGCGCGTGGTCGAACGTATCGATGCCGCCCACGCTGCCACCACGCGATACCTCGAGCGCCACGAGCGCGGCGGGTGAGGATTCCACCCCGCCTGGTGCGGCGGCTCCTTCGTGACCCGGCCTTCGTGGCCCTCACCCTCGTCGTCACCCTGCTGTCGCCGCTGCTCCTGGTCATCGCAGCACTGGCGTCGCCTTTCGTGGCCGGACGATGGCGACCTCTGCGCGTGGCGGCCTTCACGATCATCTGGATGCAGCACGAGGTGGCCGGCGTCATCGCCTGCACCGTCCTCTGGATCGGCGCACTGGGTCAGGTG
The DNA here is from genome assembly GCF_016464765.1 of Candidatus Aeolococcus gillhamiae. Lineage (NCBI taxonomy): Bacteria > Bacillati > Candidatus Dormiibacterota > Candidatus Dormibacteria > Candidatus Aeolococcales > Candidatus Aeolococcaceae > Candidatus Aeolococcus > Candidatus Aeolococcus gillhamiae. The sequence continues at coordinate 21,402 of NZ_JAEKNS010000067.1, forward strand.
GGGACACCCGCGATGCAGCGTCAGCACTACCGGCTGATGCGCTGGTTCCTGCGCAGCGCTCGGCGCTGGGGCGAGCGACTGCTGCACGTGACCGTGCACATCGACGACGACGGCACTGCCGGCCGCGTGCTCGCCGCGAACGACGGACCGCTGCTGGTCTTGAGCCGCCACTCCGGGCCGGGCGACACCTTCTACCTTGTCGACATGTTGCTCGACCGCTACGGCCGCGAGCCACGCATCGTGATGAAGGAGATCCTCAAGCTCGACCCGGTCATCGACCTCGTCGAGAGCCGGGTACCCAACTATTTCGTGCCACCGCGTCAGCGCCGTCGTGACGGCGCCTGGCAGGAGTCGATCGGCGAGCTCGCGCACGGCATGGGACCGCGCGGCGCCCTGCTGCTCTTCCCCGAGGGCGGCAACTTCACCGAGGAGCGGCGCCGGCGGAGGCTGCTGCGACTCCTTCGACGCGGCCGCCGCCGCGAGGCCGCACGCGCGGCGACGCTGCACCACGTCATCGCGCCGGAGCCGGGGGGCGCCCTCACCGCCCTGGCTGCCGCGGAGGACGCCGACGTGATCCTCGTCGCCCATGGCGGCCTCTCCGGTCTCGGGGACGGCGGCGGTCTCTTCCGGCGGGCGCCGATCGACCAGGTCTTCCGCGTGCACCTCTGGTACATCGGCCGAGCCGAGATCCCCAACGGCGACCAGGCGCAGCAGCGGTGGCTGCTCGACTGCTGGCAGCGCCTCGACGAATGGGTCGCCGCGGACCAGGCGAGCGGAGCGTCAGAGGAACAGGGTGGCGACCAGCGCGAGGGCAGCCGCGCCCATGAGTAACGTGGCCAGCCAGACCAGTCCGTTGCTCCACGGTCCACTGCGCCGGTCGCCCATCACGGAGCGGTCGCGCGCGAGAAGGGCGATCAACACCAGGATGGGGGGCGCGACAACACCATTGATGATCGCGGTCACCACCAGCGCCTTGATGGGGTCGATGTTGAGGAAGTTCATCAGTAGGCCGCCGATAATCGCGATCACGATCAGCAGGTAGAAGGTCGGCCGGTGCGACGGCTTCTCGTGCATGCTGCCCCGGAAGCCGAAGAACTCCTTCACCGCATACGCGGCGCTGCCCGTCAGAACCGGGATGGCGAGCAGCCCGGTCCCGATCATGCCCGCGGAGAAGAGCACGAACGCAAACGGGCCGGCGAGTGGACGCAGGGCGTCGGCGGCCTGCTGCGCGGTCTGAATGTTGGTGTTGCCGGAGGCATGGATCACAGATCCGGAGGTGAGAATGATGCAGTACATGACCAGTTGCGAGAAGAGCATCCCGATGAAGACGTCGATGCGGGCGGCATGCAGTTCCTTGTGGGTGACACCGCGGCGTTCCTTCTCGGTGTGGGCGCCGGCGGCCTTCATCTCCTCCACCTCGCTCGAGGCCTGCCAGAAGAACAGATAGGGGCTGATCGTGGTGCCGAGGACGGCGACCACGATCCCGATGAAATTCTTGTTGAACTCGACATGCGGGACGAACGTTGCTTTCAGGGTTTCGAGCAGCGGCGGATGCACCACGAAGACGGTGATGACGTACGCGAACAGCGCCAGCGTGAGCAGCTTGAAGACGCGAAAGATCGTCGCGTACGCGAGGCGCAGCTGCATGAACCCGATGAGGAGGGCCACCGGGACCACCAGCCATGCGGGCTGAATGTGTCCGCGTGACAGCAGGCCGCCCGCGGCGCCAACCGCCCCGAGGTCGGCGCCGACGTTCACGGTGTTGGCGGTGAAGACGGCCACGATGCAGACGCCCACCACCCAGGTGGGAAACTTGCGACGCAGCGAGGTGCCGAGCCCGACGCCAGTGTGGAGAGCGATGCGCGCGCACGCCTCCTGCACCGCGACCATCAACGGGAAGGTGAACAGGGCCAGCCAGAGCGTGCCGAAACCGAACTGGCTGCCGGCCTGTGAGTAGGTGCCGATCCCCGACGGGTCGTCGTCGGAAGCGCCAGTGATCAGCCCCGGGCCGAGGAGCTGAAGGGCGCCCTTCGGCCCCTGCGCCAGCGCGTCGTCCAGGGTCGTCCTGCCGGCCGGAGGGCCGCCGGTGGCCGACTCGCCGGCGGTGTCCTTGATGACCTCCGGGGCGCCGCCGGGGTGCGTCGCGGCACCGACGACCGCGCGAATCGGATCCGGACCCTCGTCAGCGCGGGCGGCCTCCTGGTCACCCCGAACTGCCGTACGTGTCCTCGTGCGGGCCATTCCCTCGCGATGATACACACGATGTCATGATTTATGAGCGTGGAGACTCCGACTTCGATCAGTGGACGAGCCTGACCAGCGCGGTGGTCGCCACCGCCGCAGCCACGACCACCAGGAAGGGTGCCCGAACCAGGACTGCCGCCAGCGCCGCAACCACCCCGGCAAGGCGGGCGTCGACGCTGATCCGCGTGCCGCTGGTCAGGGTCTGAACGGCCACCAGCGTCGCCAGCAACGCGATCGGCAGCAGTTCGGCGATGCGCCGCACGCGCCGGTTGGCGAGAAGCTCGCGCGGCACCGACAGGCCGGCCAGCTTGAGCGCGTAGCAGCCGGCCGAGCCGAGCAGCACCGCGAACCACATCTCAGGCATCCTCCCCGTCAGTGCCGAGCTCGGCCAGCGGCGTCTCACTGCTACGCGCCGCGACCGCGCCGGTCACGATCGCTACCAGCGCCGCCACCAGCACGGGGCCGCCCACCAGGAGGAGGGGGACGCTGGCCATGGCGATCGCGGCCGCCAGCACCGCCACGCCCAGCGCCGATCGATTCCGGACACGCGGCGCGAGGAGCGCGAGGAACGCCGCCGGGGCGGCGGCGTCCAGCCCGACCGCCCGCGGGTCGGGCAGCGCGTGGGCGCCCAGGGCGCCGACGAGCGTGCCGAGGTTCCAGAGTAGGTAGACAGCCGCGCCGGTGGCCCAGAAACCGAGGCGGTTGGCGCGGTCGCTGTCGTGCCCGAGGCTCATCGCGGTGCTCTCGTCGATGACCAACTGCGCCGCCAGGAGCTTGTGCGGTCCGCGCACCCCGAGCACAGAGGCCAGCCGCAATCCGTAGAAGGTGTTGCGCGTGCCCAGGAGAACGGCTGTGGCGACGGCGGCGAGCGAGCCGCCGCCCGAGCCGAGCACACCGACAAGCGCGTACTGCGAGGCGCCGGTGAACATGGCCAGCGAGAGCACGCACGTTTGCAACACCGAGAGCCCTGCAGCCGTGGCCACCGCGCCGAAGGAGAGCGCGTACGCCCCGGTGGCGATGCCGATCCCGGCCGCGTTGCGGAGCACCCCGCTGCGGACCGTTCGCCATGAAGCCGGTGCCGTCTCCTCCATCGCGGCAACGCTAGCGGTTGCCGCCCGCCTCGCAGGTGGCGCCATCGGCTGCAACTGTGGTTGCATCAGCGCGCATGAGAGAGACAGCCGCCGCACGGACCGAAGAGCGGCCGGTCAGCACCGCCTCTCGACGCCACTTCATCACCCTGCACGGTCAGCGCCTCGCCTATCTCGAGGCCGGCCAGGGGCCACCGCTTCTGCTCATCCACGGGATTGACGAGGCAGCCTGGGCCTGGGAGGTGATCATCCCCGCCCTGGCACGTCGCCACCGGGTGATCGCGCCCGACCTCCTCGGCCACGGCCGTTCGGCCAAGCCGCGCGGTGACTACTCGCTGGGTAACCAAGCGACGCTGATGCGCGACCTGATGATCTCGCTCGACATCGAGCACGCCACCCTGGTCGGCCACTCGCTCGGCGGTGGCATCACCATGCAGTTCGCCTACCAGTACCCAGAGCGATGCGAGCGCATGGTCCTGGTCGCCAGCGGCGGCCTCGGTCAGGACGTCACCTTCCTGCTGCGCAGCCTGGGTTTGCCCGGTGCCGACGTCGTCGCGCCGCTCTTCCTGTCGAACATCACGCGTGACATGATGCTCGGCACCGCGCGCTGGCTCGGGCGTCGCGGGCTGAAGGCAAGCCCCGGGCAGAAGGCGATGTGGCGCAGCTACGCGGGCCTGACCGAACCGGCGACGCGTGACGCCTTCATCGCCACTGTGCGCGCCGTCATCGATCAGCGCGGACAGCGGGTCTCGGTGCTCGAGCGCCTGTACCTGGCCCGCAGCATGCCCACCCTGCTGGTCTGGGGCGAGAACGACCGCGTCATCCCGGTGAGCCACGCACACAGCGCCCACGAGGAGATGCCCGGCAGCCGCCTCGAGATCATCGCCGATGCCGGGCACTTCGTGCAGCTGGAGAAGCCGCAGCGCGTCGCCGCGCTCATCCTCGACTTCCTGGCCACCACCAAGCCGGCACGCATCACAGCCCAGGACATGCGCGAGGTGATGCGCACGCACCGGCCCAAGCACCACTGACCTCAGCGGGATTCAGCCCCGCTGGATCGGTCCAGTGGCGACGGCCTCGAAGGCGCTGCCCGGGACGCCCTTGAGCTGGTTGAGGTCGTTGTCGAGCCACCGTGAGTCGGTGGCGCCGCTGACAAACCAGCTGCTGCCGTTGTCGGCGACGATCATCCCGTACCGTTTCAGCGCGGTCAGGATCACCAGCGCCTCACCCTGGAACGGCGTCAGGTCGAACGAGGCTTTGAGCCGGAAGCGCGCACCCATCGGCGGGTCCGTCGCATTGGCAACCCCGGCCTGGTGCGTGGCGGGATGGATGAAGCCGTTCTGGGTCTCGTTGACGGTGAACCGCAACGCGTGGCTGATGACGCCGGCGGCCACCTCGTCATACCGGACGAGGCCAGGCAGGATGGGGAGGCCGGCGGCGTCGGCGGACGTCCACCCGTCCGGCCGCAGCGCGTTGCTGCCGAGGTTGAACACCGCTCCCGACGCTGCGTCCCACCCGTTGCCGCGCTGGTGCGCGCTGTACATCTCGTAGAGGTGGCAGTTGCCGGAGTCGACGACGAGCACGTGTGCGTCGCTGCCGACTTCCACGGGTGCGTTGAGTGGTACCGGGTACGGGCCGGGATCGCTCTCGCTGCCGTACGCGGTGAATGTGATCGGCACCATCGGTTGGTTGCCCGGCACCACGATGTACGGGATCCCGTACGACGGGTCGGAGCCGAAGTCAGGATGCAGGAACTGACGGGATGAGTCGATGCGGGCCACGTACGCGGTCGAGTTGGGGTCGACCGGCGCCGTGGAGATGTCCTGGTTCCACGCGTTGCTGGACGGGAACACCGCGCACCCTCCGATGGTCGGACCCCACCCGGTGCGCAGCGTGATCGGCCCTGGCGCGGACCGAGGACGCTGTGTCGGCGATCGCGTCACCGTCACCCTTGCTGTTGGCGGTGCTGCGGTCGGCGTTGCGGTCGGCGCTGGCGTTGCCGTGTGCTTGACCGGGTCGGCGGTCCAGCGCAGCGCGGCCGGCGATGCTGAGCTGCGCGGCACGATGACGGCGTTGCTGCCGCAGCCCGCGATGATCAGTGCGCACGGCACGGTCAGCAGGCGATGACCCATACAGGCATCATCACCCGATCGGGATGTTCGGTTGTGACGGTCCGGTAACGGGCGGGTGCGCGTGTCGATTGGGGATCGGTGTCATCACCGCCATGCCAAACGCCGTGCCGGGAAAGGGAATCGAACCCTTACGCCCTTACGAGCACAGCGCCCTGAACGCTGCGTGTCTACCAGTTCCACCACCCCGGCGAGCGACGGCGGCCACCGATCCTAGCAGGCGGCTGGTTTCAGCCCCGATGCCAGCTGGCGATGTTGTTGAACCTGGCTCCGCCCGCCCCCACCGGTGGAACGCTCACGGTGATCCCCGGTCGCACCACCAGCGACAGCTCCGGTGTCTCGAGGAACACCGCAGGCAGGTCGTCCGCCAGCTGCGACGACACCGCCGCCGCAGCCGTCACCCGTGTGGCCGTGTCCGAGAGCGTGGTCAGGCGATCCAGTGCCTGGTCGAGGAAGGGGTCGACCTGGCCTCCCGAGACGTTGAAGCCCGTCGGTGGCACCGCGGTCGATCGCCAGAAGGAGCTGACGTCGGGGTCGGGGCCGTTGTCCCAGTCCGCGACCGCCATGTCGTACCCACCCGCGCTGACCAGGAGCTGCCGCAGCGCCATGGTGGGCATGGTGACGACCTCGGTGGCGATGCCCAGGCGCGCCAGCTGCAGGGTGATGCCGGCGGCCACGTCGGGAAGCGGGATGACGTCGGCGACGGCGAGCCGGAGGTGCAGCCGGGTGGCGCCGTGGACGCGGACCCCGTCAAGACCGGGGGTCCACCCTGCCGCATCCAGCGCGCTGACCGCGACGGCCAGGTTGGCCGCGGAGGCGGCCTGCTTGGACGCCGCCCAGGCGATCCCTTGGGAGACCGCGCCGGTCTGGGCGACCCCCATACCCCGGAGCGGACCCGCCACCAGCGCGCTTCGGTCGATCGACGCGGCGATCGCTCCGCGCACCGCCGCGTCCGCAAGGATCCCCCGCTCGTTGAAGAGCAGGTCCACGAATCGGAACGTCTCGATGTTGTGCACTGTGCCGCCGGCCGCCGCGAGCTCAGCGCGCTGCAGGGGGTCGCCGGCCAGCACGCCGTCGACGCTGCCGGCGCGGAAGGCGGCGGCAGCATCGGCGAAGCTGGCATACAGGTCGATCTCGACCTGGTTGAGGTGCGGGGCGGCGGCCGCGTGTGGATTGGGGAAGAGTGTCACGGTGGCGGACGTCGTGCTCACCACCTGGAAGGCACCGGAGGTGGCCATCGGGATCGCCGCCGACTGGGGCAGGGCGCGCGCCCCGGCGGCCGAGAGCGCACCCAGCGGCAGGACGGGCAGCTGGGTCAGCTGCGCCGGGAAGGAGGCACGCGGACCGGCGAGGTCGAAGCTCACACCGTCGCCCACAGCGCGGACGTGGACGTCCCGCCAGGGCGCTGCGGTGACCGCGTCACCGAAACCGGGCGATTGCACCCAGGACACTGTGGCGAGGACGTCGGCAACCGCTAGCCGGCGTCCATCAGACCACTGCTGACCGGTGCGGAATGGCAGGTGATAGGTGAGGCCGTCTTGGCTGACGCTGTACGAGGTAGCGAGGTCGGCCACCGGGACCGCGCGGTTGTCGAGACGCAGCAGCCGTCGATACAGCAGCGAACCGAGGTCGCGAACCGACGGATCGGTGGCGCCGACCAGCGGGTTCAGGGAGATCGGTCGCTCGTCGCTGACCATGCCCTCGCGGTAATCCGGGGTGGCCGCCCTGAGATGGGACAGAGCGCTGACCCCGAGCACGCTGGCGGCCACGACCACCAGGATGAGCACCGCGCCGATCTCGGCGCGGCGGTGAGGACGCGCTAATGGGCGCCGACGTACGTCTGGACGATGGACACCGCGACGAACAGGAGGATGAACACGATCGTCACCCTCAGCAGGCTTGCCTCCAGCCCGCGACGGCGGCGATAGCCGCCACCCGAGTCCCCACCGCCCCCGATCGTCCCGCCCAGCCCGGTCGCCTTCGGCGTCTGGAGCAACACGCCAAGCATCACGAGCACTCCGAGCACGTCCTGGGCGACGGCGAAACCGACCTTCACGCAACGAGACCTCCTGGTGCCACGGACCGGGAGTATACGGGCCGGGCGCGGATTGAACCCCGCGGGCAGCGTCGACTCATACTGCTTTGTGTATTCTCTGTTGCCAATGCGAGCCCTGGCTTCCATCGCCCTCAGCGCGGTCCTGATGGCCGGGTGTGGACAGCCAACGCCGGCTCGCCTCGGTCCGGACGGCTCAGTCGCGCCGCCGCGGCTGCTCTCCCCGGCGTCACCCGTCGCCTCCGGTGCCGACGTGGTCACCGTTCTCCGCAGCGGAGAGCCCACCTTCACCGAACTGCGCCGCCTCATCGACGAGGCGCGCCGCACCGTCGACGTCGAGGTCTACGAGTTCGGCCGCGCCGACCTGGCGTCGTCGCTGGCCGCTGCGCATGGCCGCGGTGTCGCGGTCACCATGATCGCCGACCCGTCGGAGCTGGCGACCGTGGCGACAGCCCAGACGCTGCGCGCGTCCGGCGTCGACGTCGTCGACTATCCGGTCCGCGCGCGGATGATCGACCACGTCAAGCTCCTCGTCGTCGACGGCGTCGTCGCCGCCGTGGGAGGCATCAACTGGGGCGCGCGATCGGCCGCCAACCACGATTTCGACGTTGAGGTTCGCGGGCCCGCTGTTGCCAACCTGGGTCGCGTTTTCGTCCGCGACCTGGTGACGTGCGGGCGCCCCGCGGTGGTACCGGAGGCCCTACTCGACCCCGCTGTGGTGGTCGGCGCGACCCTGCCCGGCGCCGAGATCCTGCCCATGGTGCTCGGAGCCATCGACGGCGCGCGGCGCAGTCTCGACGTGGCCATGTACACGCTGACCGACGCGCAGGTGGTGGCTGCCATGGAAGGCGCGCTGGCACGCGGAGTCGCGGTGCGCGTGCTGCTCGACCCGGCGCAGAGGGCGAGCGACCCATCCGCCGCGTCGTTGCGCGCGCACGGCGTGGCCGTCCGCCTCTACCGCAGCGCTGGCGAGAAGCTCCACGCCAAGGCCGCGATCGTCGACGGCTCGACAGTCGTGATGGGAAGCGCCAACTGGACGGTCAGCGGTTTCGAGCACAACCACGAGCTCGACGTGACCATCCCTGCGAACCCGCGGCTGGCGTCGTCGTTCACGGAGCAGTTCGACAGTGACTGGACAGCCAGCGGCTGAGCCGGCAGCGACCCGTCAGAAGAGGCTGCGGCCGGTCATCTCGTCGGGGACATCCACTCCCATCGCGGTCAGCACGGTGGGCGCGACGTCGGCGAGGCCTGCGCCCTCGCGCAGGGCGGTGGCACCGGTGCCGCAGACGATCACCGGCACCGGGCTGGTTGTATGCGCCGTCAACGGCGAGTCGTCCCGGGGATCGACCTTGTGCTCGGCGTTGCCGTGGTCGGCGGTGATCAGCAGCCCGCCGGCGGCGGCTTTCACGGCTGCGTCGATGCGATCGAGGCAGCCGTCGACGACCTCGACCGCGCGCACGGTGGCCTCGAACACGCCGGTGTGACCAACCATGTCCGGGTTGGCGAAGTTGACCACGATGAGGTCGTCATGAGCGCTCTCCAGATGCTCAACCACCGCGTCGGTGACCTCCACAGCGCTCATCGCCGGGGTGGTGTCGTAGGTGGCCACGCGCGGCGACGGAACCAGCAGCCGCTCCTCCCCGCTGAACGGTTCCTCGCGTCCCCCGTTGATGAAGTACGTCACGTGCGCGTACTTCTCGGTCTCGGCGACGTGGAACTGCCGCAGGCCGGCTGCGCTGACCTCCTCGGCAAACGTGTGGAAGACGTCCTGGCGCGGGAATGCCACGTCGGCGGCGAGGTCGCGCGCGTACTCGGTGAACGTCACGAAGTGGAGGTCCTCGAGCACCCGCGAGCGCTCGAAACCGGTGAACTCCACGTCCACCAGCGCGTGGCTGAGCTGGCGGGCCCGGTCGGGACGGAAGTTGAAGAACACGACCGAGTCGCCGTTCTCGATGTGCACCGGTTGGGCCCCGCCGCCGGCGATGGAAGCAGGAGGGAGAAACTCGTCGGTGACGTCGCGCGCGTACTCCGACTCGATGTACTCCACCGGGTCAGCCACCACCGCGCCGCTGCCGGTGCCGGCGATCTGCTCGTAGGCGAGCTGGGTGCGTTCCCAGCGTGTGTCCCTGTCCATCGCGTAGTAGCGTCCGGTCACGGTCACCACCCGGCCGCAGCCTGCGGATCGCAGGTCGTCCACGAAGGTGCGCATGAAGCCGGCCGCGCTCGTCGGGGGCTCGTCGCGGCCGTCGGTGAAGGCGTGGAAGTACACGCGTTCGAGCCCGCGGCGGCGCGCCATCACAGCCAGGGCGACAGCATGCCTCTGGTCGCTGTGCACGCCGCCTGGAGATACCAGGCCCATGCAGTGCAGTGTCGTTCCCCGCTGCAGCGCAGCGTCGACGGCGTCGCAGAGGACCACGTTGTCGAAGAAGCTGCCGTCGGCGACGGCACGGTTGATGCGCGTCAGCGGCTGAAAGATCACCCGGCCGGCGCCGATGGTGAGGTGACCGACCTCCGAATTGCCCTGCTGACCGCCGGGAAGGCCCACAGCCTCGCCGCTGGCGGCGACGGTCGTCCAGGGACATGTGTTCATCAGCCGATCCATCGTCGGCGTGGCGGCGGCCGCGATGGCGTTGCCGAAGGCGTCGTCGGACTGCCCCCAGCCGTCGAGCACGGCGAGGACGAACGGGCGCACCGCACTCACCGCGCCAAGGCCGCCAGTGCAGCCGCGGCGACAATGTCTGCGAACAACTCCGGCTTGAGGCTGGCGCCGCCGATGAGGCCGCCGTCGATGCCGGCGCGGCTGAACAGCTCGGCGGCGTTGTCGGCGGTGACGCTGCCGCCGTACAGCACGCGGGGCGATTCGCCCGCGCGAGCGCTGACCGCGGCGCGGATGTGGGCGCACACCTCCTCCGCCTGCGCGGGGCTGGCGGTCCGCCCGGTGCCGATCGCCCAGACGGGCTCGTATGCGATCACCCATTCATCCGCGGGCGGTGGAGCATCGATCTCGGCGAGCACGGCCTCGAGCTGGCGATCGACCACCGGGACGGTTCGTCCCTCGTCACGCTCGGTCTCGGTCTCCCCCACCGCGAGGATGACCATGAGCCCGTGGCGACGTGCCGCCGCGAACTTGTGGGCCGTCTGCGCGTCGGTCTCGCCGAAAAGGTGGCGTCGCTCGGAGTGCCCGACCAAGACGAGGTCGCACCAACCGGCGAGCATCGGTGGCGAGATCTCCCCGGTGTACGCGCCGCCCTCCTCCCAGAACACGTCCTGGGCACCGAGGAGGATCGAGCTCGCCGCAAGCACCTCCCGAACCGGCCAGAGATGCACGAACGGGGGCAGCACAGCCACGTCGACAGTGCCTTCGGCGCCGCATCGTTCGAGGACCGCACGTGCCAGCGCCACCCCGTCTGGGATGGTGGTGTTCATCTTCCAGTTGCCAGCGACCATCGGCCGTCGTCGCGAGGACGGGCTCACTTGGCCACCGTCTCGCGATCGCGAAGGGCCGCAACGCCGGGCAGCGTGCAGCCTTCGAGGAACTCGAGGGTGGCGCCGCCGCCGGTGCTGATGAAGTCGATGCTGTCGGCGACCCCGGAGTCGTCGACGGCGGCGCCGAGGTCGCCACCCCCGACCACGCTGAACGCATCGCTTTCGCCGAGCGCCTTGGCGACGGCGCGGGTGCCACGCGCGAAGGCGTCGACCTCGTAGATGCCGAGCGGTCCGTTCCAGATCACCGTGCCGGCGTCGCGGAAGTCGGCCGCGATCGCGGCCACGGTCTGGGGACCGACGTCGACCACCATGAGGTCGTCGGGGATCGCATCCCAGGAGACGACCTCGGTCCCGGCGCCGTCGGTCGCCTCCGCTGCGACAACGACGTCGAACGGAAGGCGGAGCTGTGCGGTGGCACCGGGGACGTCGAGGATGTCGCGCGCCATCTGCACCTTGTCCTCCTCCACGAGCGAGCGACCCGTGGCCGCGCCCTTGGCGCGGAAGAACGTGCACGCCATCGCTCCCCCGACATGCAGGCTGTCGACGCGGTTGAGCAGGTTGGTCAGGACGCCGAGCTTGGTGGAGATCTTGGCCCCGCCCAGCACCGCGACCAGGGGGCGGCGTGGGTCGCCGAGGACTCCACCGAGCACCTCGAGCTCGCGTGCCATCAGGTAACCCGCCACCGCGGGAAGCAGGTGGGCCACGCCCTCAGTCGACGCATGGGCGCGGTGGGCGGTCCCGAAAGCATCGTTGACGACCACATCTGCAAACGAGGCGAGCCGCTGCGCCAGCGCAGGATCGTTGCGCTCCTCCCCCGCCTCGAAACGCACGTTCTCGAGCATGGCCACGTCGCCGTCGGCGAGCGCGTCGACGAGGGCCTGCGCGGATGGCCCGACCACGTCCCGCGCCACCGGCACGTCGACTCCGAGCAGCTCACCGAGACGGTCGGCGATCGGCTGCACGCTGAGAGACGCGTCGACACGGCCACCCGGTCGTCCGATGTGGGTGACGATGATCGTCCGCGCCCCGCGCTCGCGCAGCGCGTTGACGGTCGGCAACGCCTCACTGATGCGCCGATCGTCACCCACGCGTCCGTGGCGAAGGGGAACGTTGAAGTCCACGCGCAGGAGGACGCGCTTGCCCGAGATGTCGATGTCGTCGATGGTCGCCTTGGTCATCGAGCGCGGATCAGAGACGCCCGGCGATGTGCTCGGCAAGGTCGATGACCCGGCAGGAGTACCCCCATTCGTTGTCGTACCAGGCGAGCACCTTCACGGTGCGGTCGCCGACGGCCATCGTGGACGGCGCGTCGACGATCGCCGAGTGGCTGTCGTGGAGGAAGTCGATCGACACGAGCGGCTCATCGGAGATCGCCAGGATGCCGTTGAGCGCGCCGTCGGCCGCCTCGCGCAGCTCGGCGTCGACGTCCTCGACGGTGGCGGCGCGGCTGAGCGTGGCGGTGAGATCCACCAGGCTCACGTCGCTCACCGGGACGCGGAGCGACATCCCGTGAAACTTGCCCTTGAGCTCGGGCATCACAAGCGCCAGCGCCTTGGCCGCCCCGGTGGAGGTGGGGATGATGGAGAGCCCGGCAGCCCGCGCGCGGCGCAGGTCCTTGTGTGGGGTGTCCAGGAGGACCATGTCGTTGGTGTAGGCGTGGACAGTGGTCATCAGTCCGGCCTCGATACCGAAGCTGTCACTGAGCACCTTGGCAACCGGAGCCAGGCAGTTGGTGGTGCATGAAGCGTTGCTGATCACGTGGTGCTCGGCCGGGTTGTAGGCGGTGTGGTTCACGCCCATGCAGACGGTGATGTCCTCGTTGGTTGCCGGCGCGGAGATGATCACCTTGGTGGCGCCCGCGTCGATGTGGGCGCGCGCCTTGGTGGCGTCGGTGAAGAACCCCGTCGACTCGATGACCACCTCGACGCCCAGATCTGCCCAGGGGAGTCGCTGTGGATCGCGCTCGGCGAGGACTGTGAGGCGGCTGCCGTCCACGGAGATCTGGTCGCCGTCTGCGCTCACCGCGCCGGGAAAGCGTCCGAGGATCGAATCGTGCTTGAGCAGGTGGGCAAGGTTCGTCGCGTCGGTGAGGTCGTTGACGGCGACGATCTCAAGGTCGGAGTGGCGCTCGCGAGCGGCTCGGTAGACATTGCGTCCGATCCGACCGAAACCGTTGATGCCAACCTTGACAGCCATCCGTGACGCTCCTCAGTTAGCGGCCCGGATCCCCTGGCCGCGCGGGGCTCGACACTACCACCGTACTCTGCGCGCCCGTCCCAGCTTCACTGTCGTGCAGCCTCCACAAGGCGCTGCAGGCGGCCGGCCATCGCCGGGCGGCTGATGCCCGCATGCTCCGCGAGCGGCCCCAATGAGGCGTCCGGGTGGGCGCGGCGCAGCTCGGCGGCGGCGCGCAGCGCCGGGGGCAGCGACTCCCAGCGCCCGATATCTGCACACAGTCGCTCGGCAGCGTCGAGCTGTCGCACAGCGGCGTCGACGGTCCGTCTCAGGTTGGCGGTCTCCGCATTGATGGTGCGGTTGACCCCGGCGCGGACGTCCCGAACCACGCGTCCCTGCTCGTACGCCAGGCGGCCGCCTTGGGCGCCGATCGAGCTGAGGGCGGCGCCTACGGCGGTGGCGCTGCGCACCGTCACCACCGGTCGCAGCCGGCGCATGCGGATCGAGGCCGGCACCTCGAGGGCGCCGAGATCCCCGAGCAGCAGCTCGGCCGCCGCGCTGTCGCGGACCGGGATCTCGAGGTGGGGTGGCCTTTCGGGCCGGTTCACCGAGCCCAGGGCCAGGAAGGCGCCGCGCAGCCGGCTTCGACGACAGCAGTTGTTGGGTGTCACTATCGGGCCGCCGCTGGGAACGTCGACCCGGTAGTGAGCCCGGCGCGGCGCGCGAACCCGGACGGCGTGGCCGGAGCGACCGTCGGCATGGAGAATGGCCACCGCGCAGCGCGCCGCCACGGCGCGTGGCGTCTCCAGCCCGCCGGGCGCGACCGCCGGGTCACCGGTGAGGCTCATGCCCTCGAGCAGGGCCGCGCGGCAGTGCGGCAGCGGCGGAAGATGCGGGGCCAGCTCGGCCACGACGCTCTCCGTGAACGAACCGCCGCGCATGTCTAGCGGGGATCGGGGCGGTGGACGTCGCGGTGGCGCACGTCAACCGCGATGCCATCCCCGGCAAGCGCGGCAGCCAGCTCCACCGCGATGACCACGGAGCGGTGCCTGCCACCTGTGCAGCCCACCGCGACGTGCGTGGCCCCGCGGCCTCGCCGTCGCGAGGCCGCGATGACCCAGTCGAGCAATCCCGCGGTGCGCCCTACGAACTGGCGTGACTCCTCCTTCCCCAGCAGGAACTCCCGCACCGGCTCGTCGAGGCCGGTCAGCGGCCGCAGCTCGGGCTCCCAGAAGGGGTTCGGGAGGATGCGGCTGTCGACCACCCAGTCGGCCTCCAGCGGGGGGCCGTACTTGAAGCCGAATGACGAGACGGTGCAGCGAAAGCCGGCGTCCACGTCCCGCTCGGGAGCCACCACCTCAAGGATGCGCTGCGACAGCTGCGCGTCGCTCAGCGCGCCGGTGTCGATGACCACGTCGGCAGCGGCGCGGAGCGGCGCGACCAACGTTCGCTCAGCGGTCACCGCCGCCTGACCTGTCCCCGCCGCGGCGCATGGGTGAGGCCGGGTGCTGTCCGCCAGCCGGCGCACCAGGACGGCGTCGGGCGCGTCCAGGAAGACCACGGTGGCACCCTCGACACCTTCGAATGAGGCCAGCTCATCCCCACGCCGAGCGTCGACCACGGCAACCGCCGGTTGGGCACGGGGCTCGGCGAGGAATGCGGGGAGCAGGGGAACGGGCAGGTTGTCGATGCTGCTGACCCCGGCGGCCTCGAGCGCGCGCAACGCGGTGGCCTTTCCGGACCCGCTCATCCCGGTGAGGATCCAGGGCTTGGCCGGCCGCGTCGGCCCGGAGTTGGTCACGAAGTCGAGTGTACCGGCGGGTCGGCGTTTCGCCCGTCGCCCCCTCGCCAGATGTCACGTTTTCGCAAGGTCTTTGACTATCCTCGAAGAAGAATGACGGCATGGTGGCGGGGCTGAGCGTGCGCATCCTGGTGGCCGAGGACGACCCCGGGCTGCGCGCGGTGCTCAGCCAGGGGCTGGAGGATCACGGTTTCTTCGTCGACGCGGTGACGCGCGGCGACGACGCCATCGACCAGCTGCGCTTCTACGAGTACGACGTCGCCATCCTCGACTGGCGCATGCCGGGCGCCTCGGGCCTCGACGTTGTGGCCTGGGCTCGCAAGGAGAAGCGCCCCACCCGGCTGCTCATGCTCACCGCCCGCGACACCACCGCCGACCGCATCGACGGGCTCGACGCGGGTGCCGACGACTACCTGGTCAAGCCATTCGACTTCGGCGAGCTGCTGGCGCGCATCCGCGCCCTGCAGCGGCGCCCTCCCGGCACGGACAGCGCCACTCTGGTGCGCGGCGGGCTCGAGCTCGATCCCAGTCGCCGCGAGGTCACCGCGCACGGACGCGCCGTGCACCTCAGCGCCACCGAGTTCAACATCCTCGAGCTGCTGATGCGTCGCGCTCCCCAGGTGGTCGATCGCAACAGCATCGCCCAGCAGGCGTGGCGCGACGAGACCGATCCCCTCGGCTCCAACGCCATCGACGTTCGCCTGAGCCGGCTGCGCGCCAAGCTGCCCGACGCAGGGGTGCGGATCGTCACCGTACGCGGCTCCGGCTACCGGCTGGATCCTGCGTGACCGCGGTACGGCGAATCGTCGGCAGCGTCACGTCGGTGTTCGCGGCCCCTGCTCGCGACGTTCGCCGAGCGTCATTTCGCGTCGCGCTCATCACCACCGCTGTTGTGCTCGTGGCATACGTGGTGATCGCCGGCGCCGTGGTCCTGATCGTCAACCGCAACCTGGTCGCCGCGGTCGACGATCGCCTCACAACGTACATCAGCGACAACGTGACCGGTTCGGGGCAGCCCCCCGCGCCCGGCACATTGCGCAGTGCCGGACCCGTGTACCAGGAGCCCCTCCTCACCTGGGTGGTGCTCCCCAGCGGAGAGGTGGGCCAGGCGATCGGCAGGGCCCTCGTTCCGGCCAACGGCAGCGGAGGCACCACTCCTCTGCCTGCCTCCGCGCAGTCGGCGACCGCGCCGGCAACAGCCACGCTCCCGGGCGGCGACCAGATCCGGGTCACCGGCGCGGCTATGACGGGCGCCCACGTGGTCGTGGGCCAGTCGCTCGACTACGTGGCGGCGACGCAGCACAACATCATGACCGCGGAGCTGTTGATCGGACCGGTGCTCCTGCTCGCGGTGTTCTTCGGCGCGCTCATCATCGGGCGACGCGTGGCGGCACCGATCGAGCGCGCACGCCAGCGACAGATCGAGCTCACCGCTGATGCATCGCACGAGCTGCGCACACCACTCTCAGTGATCGAGGCGCAGACCTCCCTCGCGCTCGAGCGCGAGCGCGACACGACCTGGTATCGCAATGCCTTCGAGGCGGTCGGGGTCGAGAGCAAGCGCATGCGGCGCCTCGTCGACGACTTACTCTGGCTGGCGCGGTTCGACAGCACCGAGCCCACTCCGAGCTCCGAAGCCACCGACCTGGGGGTGCTCGCCGAGCAGGCGGCCCAGCGCTTCACCGCGGTGGCTGAGGCACGCGGGCTCACGCTGCGGGTCGCCGTCGAGCCGGTCTCGACAATGATCAGCGCGCCGCCCGAATGGCTCGACCGTCTGCTCGGCGTGCTCCTCGACAATGCCTGCCGTTACACCCCTCCCAGCGGGACCGTCGACGTTGCGGTGGGACGTCGTGACGGGCGCGTGCGACTCGCCGTGGACGATTCCGGCCCCGGCATCCCCGCCAAGGAACGGAGGCATGTCTTCGACCGCTTCCGCCGTGCCAGCGACGCTCCGGGCGGTTCCGGGCTCGGGCTCGCCATCGCCGCCGCCGTGGTCGGCGCCAGCGGCGGTCGGTGGGAGGTGGGCACGTCGGCCGCCGGCGGCGCGAGCATGGCGGTGAGCTGGACACCGCTGATCCGCGGTGGCGCGGAGAAGGAGGACGGGGAGATGGCCCGCGACCAGGCGATCCCGGCCGGTACGCTGACGCCACCGGCACCGCCTCACCCCGCCTAACTCCTCAGAGGAGCTCCTTGATGCTCAGCGCGACCGCGCGCGGGACCTCCTCGCTGAGCGCCTCGACGCTGGCGGCACGGATGCCGTCGATGCTGCCGAAGCGGCGCAGCAGGGTGCGCTTGCGGACCGGTCCAAGACCGGGAACGGTGTCCAGACGCGAACGCAGGGCAGTGCGCGCGCGCCGCGCGCGGTGGTGCGTGATCGCAAAACGGTGGGCCTCATCGCGCACCCGCTGAAGCAGGAAGAGGGTGGGACTGTCCTTCTCGATGATGGTGGGACGCGACAGTCCGGGGGCGAACAGCTCCTCGTTGCGCTTGGCCAGGCCGAAGACCGGGACCTGAACAAGGCCCGCCTCTTTCAGCACCCGGTACGCCGCACCCAGCTGTCCCTTGCCGCCGTCGATGAGCACGAGGTCGGGAAGGACACCGAAGCTGTCCTCACCGCTGCGGCCTTCCGCGGTGCCGTCTGCCACCTGCGGAGCCCGCACCTCGCCGTTGCTGCCGGCCGGGTCGTCGACCGGGATGTCGTCAGCGCCCGCGCCCTCCGCGCGGCTGCGGAGCAGCCGTGTGAAACGGCGACGCAGGGTCTCCTCCATCGAGGCGAAGTCGTCGCTGCCCTCGACGGTGCGGATGCCGAAGTGGCGGTAGTGGGACGGGCGGGGCCGGCCGTCCTCGAACACGATCATCGAGCCCACCGAGTTGGTACCCATGGTGTTGCTGATGTCGTAGCACTCGATGCGCCGCGGCGGTCCGGCAAGGTGCAGGCGCTCGGCGAGGTCGACGAGCAGCGCGTCGGTTCGCTCGGCGTCGAAATCGTCGACGATGCGCCGCTGTCGCAGAGCGGTGAGCGCGGTGGTGTGTGCCTGCTCGACCAGCTCGCGGCCGGTGCCGCGCCGGGCGTGGCGCAGGTCGACGGGGCCGCCGCGCTGCTCGGCAAGAAACTCCTCGACGACCGCGGCGTCCTCGATCGGATCGGACACCAACACCGTCCGCGGCAGGCTGGGGGCGTTGCCGTAATACTGCGGTACGAATGCGCCCAGGCATTCACCGGCGCTCAGGTCGGTGACGCCCTCGAGCTCGTGCGTCTCCATCCCCAGAACACGCCCGCGGCGCACCGCGAGCAACGCCACCATCGCCCGCCCTCCCTCCAGTGCCACCGCGACGCAGTCCTGGTCCGACCGGGATCCGGTGAGCATCTTCTGGCGCTCGGCGATGCGGTCGATAGCGCGCAAGCGGTCGCGGAAGCGAGCTGCCAGCTCGAAGTCGAGACGGCCGGCGGCGTCCTCCATCTGGCGGCGCAGCTGCGCATCAAGGGCGTCGCTGCGACCCTGCATGAACAACTCCACCTGGTCGAGCAGCGTGGCGTACTCGGCTGCGTCGATCCGCGCTTCGCACGGCCCGCTGCAGCGCTTGATGTGGTAATCGAGGCAGACCCGTCCCCGCCGGAAGATCTCGTCGCTGCAGGTGCGGAACGGGAAGATCGTGCGCAGCGACTTGACGGTGCTGCGGAGGGACTGCGCGCTCGTGTACGGCCCGAAATAGCGGGCGCCGTCACGGGCGATGCGACGTGTGTAGTACGGCCGTGGGAACTCCGTGGCCAGCACACCGCGCTCCCCCCGCGGAGCGCGCAGCTGCTCGCGGGCTGTTCCGGGCGCGTGCGCGGGGCCCGAGCCAGGCTTGGGAATCTTCAGGTAAAGGTAGCTCTTGTCATCCTTGAGACGCACGTTGTAGCGCGGCCGGTACTGCTTGATCAGACTGTTCTCGAGGATCAGCGCCTCGCGCTCGTTGAGGCAGGGGATCACCTCGAAGTCGAACACCCGCTCTACCAACGTGTGTGTCCGCGCCGGCAGTGACTCGACGCCGGTGAAATAGGAGCGCAGTCGGTTGCGCAGGCTGGCCGCCTTGCCGACGTAGGCGACCCGCCCCTCGAGGTCGCGCATGACGTACACGCCCGCCCCGGCCGGCGCAGCACGCAGCCGTTCGCGCAGCAGCTCGGGGTTGTCGAGCAGCCGGGCGCGCCGAGACGCTGTCTGTGTGGTCACGGGTCCACTGTAATCAGCCGCCGGCGGCGGTCAGCTCGTCGAGGAAGGCCTGCTCGTCGATGACACGGACGCCGAGCTCCTGCGCCCGCCCCAGCTTGGTCCCCGGCGAGGCAGCGGCCACCACGGTGTGGGTGCGCTTGCTGACGCTCGACGACGGTGTGCCGCCGAGTCCGCGAATGCGCTCCTCGGCCTCGGGGCGGGTCAGCGCGTCCATCGTGCCGGTGAGCACCCACGACTGCCCATGCCAGGGACCGCCGGCAGCCGCGCGGACCGGTTCGGCGGTGACCCCTGCCGCCCCCAGCCGGCGGACAAGATCACGACCCTCGTCGGTGCCGAACCAGCGGGCGACGTCCTCCGCCACGACCGGGCCGACACCCTCCACCGCCGTGAGGTCCGCGGCCGAGGCGGCTGCGAGCGCTTCGATGCTGCCGAAGTGAGTGGCGAGCAGCGCGGCGGTGTGCTCCCCGACGTGACGGATCCCCAAGGCGTTGATGAGGCGGGCGAGCGGCACCGTCGTCCGTGCCGCGATGGAGTCGTGCAGCTTCTGCGCCGAACGCTGGGCGAAGCCCTCCAGTGTCAACAGCTGTTCGACCGTCACCCCGAAGAGGTCGGCGGCGTCCGCGAGGAACCCCGCGTCGACGAGCTGGTCGATGATGGCCTCGCCCAGTCCCTCGATGTTCATGCCCGCGCGGGAGGTGAAGTGGCGCAGGCGCTCGCGGCGCTGCGCCGGGCAGAGCGGGTTGACGCAGCGGCGCACCACCTCGTCGGGCTCGCGCACCAGCTCGCTGTCACAGGCCGGGCAGCGGTTGGGCATCACCCAGGGCTTGGCGCCCTTGGGACGCCTTTCGAGGATCGGCCGGACGATCTCCGGGATCACGTCGCCTGCCTTGTGCAGCAGAACCGTGTCGCCGATGCGCACGTCCTTGCGCGCCACCTCGTCCTCGTTGTGCAGGGTGCAGCGCCGGACGGTGGATCCGGCCACGAAAACCGGGCGCAGGTGGGCGACGGGCGTGACCGAGCCGGTGCGTCCCACCTGGACAGCGATGTCGAGAACCTCCGTTTCGACCTCCGCCGGCGGGAACTTGTAGGCGATCGCCCAGCGAGGAGACCGCGAGACCTTGCCGAGCTCGGCCTGCAGCGCCAGGGATGACACCTTGATCACGACCCCGTCGGTCTCGTAGTCGAGGTCGTGGCGTTTCTCGGACCAGTGTTCGATGAAGGCGAGCACCTCGTCGACTGAGCCGGCCACGTGACGGTGCGGGTTGACGCGGAATCCGACGCTGCCGAGCAGATCCAGGGCATCGGCCTGCGTGGCCACTCCCTTGGAGGGCTCCAGCTGGTACATGAACGTCGACAGGCCGCGCTTGGCGGTCACAGAGGGATCGAGCTGGCGGACCGCTCCAGCGGCAGCATTTCTCGGATTCGCGTATGTCGGTTTGCCGGCCTCCTCCAACTGCGCGTTGAACGCGGCGAAGCGCGCCTTGGGTAGGTACACCTCACCGCGCACCTCGACCTCGCCGGCGAATCGTTCAGGCGCCTGCGCTCGCATCGGAACGCTGCGGATGGTGCGGACGTTGGCGGTGACGTCCTCGCCCTCGACACCGTTGCCGCGCGTCGCCGCCCTGACGAACGCGCCGTCCTGATACGTCAGGGAGATTGCCAGGCCGTCGATTTTCAGCTCGCACACAAACGCGTCCACGTGACCGGCACCCCGCTCGGCGCGGGCGAAGAACGCCTCGACCTCGGCCGACGTAAAGGCATTGCCCAGCGACAGCATCTGGCTGCGATGCCGGACTTTGGTGAAGGTCTCGAGCGGGGCACCACCGACTCGTTGGGTCGGAGAGTCCGGCGTCTGCAGACCCGCGTACTCGGCCTCGAGGTCGACGAGCTCCCGGAAGAGCCGATCGTACTCGGCATCGGAGATCTGGGGATCGTCGAGGACGTAGTACCGGTGCGCGTTGTCGTCGAGAACCTGGCGCAGCTCGACGGCACGGTCGCGAGCGGCCATGGGTATGGTCGGCGCTTTGCCCAGCGGTTTGACCACGGCGTCAGTCGATGACTGAGTAGATGGCCGAGTCGGCCACCGCGAAGATCTTCATGCCGGCGTTGTCGAACTTGATGACAACCTCCTCACCCGAGCGCGTCATGGTGCTCTTCAGGATGCTGCCCTCCCCGAGCTTGGGATGAGCAATGCGGTCCCCCTCCCTGTAGCGCTGCGGCGCCAGCTCGACAGGGTTGGGACGCACGGCGTGGGCGTGCACCGCTTGACGCACCGCCCCGGGCGCCCGCGGCGGCGAGGGTACCGCCGCGCCCGGGCGCCGCACGATGTCCAGCACCTCCGCCGGAAGGTCGGCGAGGAATCGTGAGGCTTCGGCGAGGTGCTGGGAGCCGTAGAGGTGTCGCCGAAACGCGTGCAGGACGTAGAGTCGGCGCTGGGCGCGGGTCAGGCCCACGTAGGTGAGCCGACGCTCCTCGGCAATGCCGGCGTCGCCCTCCTCGAGCGCGCGGATGTGCGGGAGGAGCCCTTCCTCCATCCCGGCCAGGAACACCACCGGGAACTCGAGGCCTTTGACCTGGTGCAGCGTGATCAGGGTGACACCGTTCGCCGCGTCGTCGAGTGTGTCGACGTCCGCCACAAGCGCCACGTTCTCGAGGAACTGAGTGAGCCCCTGTGGCGGCGGAACGTCGCCGTACTCGCTGGCCAACCCGATGAGCTCGGTGACGTTGGCCCAACGCTCCTCGTTCTCCGGAGTGCCGTCGCGAAGCGCGCGCTCGTAGCCGGTGTCGTCAAGCACGCGGTCGAGGAACTGAGGCAGCGGCATGCGCTCGGAGAGATCGCGGAGGTCGTCGATGATCCGGCCGAAGTCGGCGAGAGCGGCGCGCGCCGCGGGCGTGATCTCCGCGCTGTCATCCATCGCCCGCACCGCCTCGAATGGCGAGATGCGCTTGCGGCGCGCCAGCCGCTCCAGCTCGGCGACGGTGCGGTCGCCGATCTTTCGCCTGGGCACGTTGACCACCCGGCCGAAGGAGACCGAGTCGCGTGGATTGGCGATCAGGCGCAGGTAGGCGAGGACGTCCTTCACCTCACGGCGCTCGTAGAAGCGCAGGCCACCGACCAGGCGGTACGGGATCCCCCGGCGCAGCAGCACGTCCTCGAATGCGCGCGACTGCGCGTTGGTGCGATACAGGACAGCGCAGTCGCTCAGCGAGAAACCCTCGCGCCCGATCAGCATCTCGATCTCGCCGCAGACCGCAAGCGCCTCCTCCTGCTCGTCGTACACCGAGATCAGCCGCACCAGTTCGCCGCCTCCGCGGTCGGTCCAGAGCTTCTTGTCGGCGCGTTCGCTGTTCTGCCGGATCACCGCATGGGCAGCGTCGAGGATCACCTGGGTGGAGCGGTAGTTCTGCTCGAGGGTCACCACCTTGGCGTCGGGATAGTCGTGCCGGAAGCTGAGGATGTTGCGCACATCAGCCCCGCGCCACCCAAACACGGCCTGATCGTCGTCGCCCACAACGGTCAGATTGCGGTGCCTCTCGGTGAGCAGCTTGACCAGCACGTACTGGGCCAGGTTGGTGTCCTGGTACTCGTCGACGAAGAGGTGGCGAAAGCGCGTCTGGTAGTCCTCGCGAACCCCATCGCTCTCACGAAGCAGTTGCACGGTGCGCACCAGGAGGTCGTCGAAGTCGAGCGCGTCGGCGGCGCGCATCTCCGCCTCGTAGGCGATGAACGCCCGCGCGACCGTTCCCTCATAGGTTTCGCCGGCGTGCTTGGCCGCGTACGCGTGAGCATCGAGAAGCTCATTCTTGGCGGCGCTGATGATGTGAACGACCTTGTTGGCGGGGAAACGCTTGTCGTCGATGCCCTCGGCCTGCATCGCACGCCGCAACGCGGCGGCGCGATCGGCCTCGTCGTAGATCGAGTAACCACTCGGAATGCCGATGGCGGCACCATCACGGCGCAGCATTCGCGCTCCGAGCGCGTGAAACGTGCCGATCCACATGCCTGACGTGGTGCCGCCGAGGAGCACCTCAATGCGCCCGCGCATCTCGCGCGCCGCCTTGTTCGTGAAGGTGACGGCGCAGATCTCGTGCGGGCGGACGTCGCGCGTGGCCAGCACGTAGGCGATGCGATGGGTGAGCACCCGCGTCTTCCCGCTGCCCGCTCCGGCAAAGATCAGCAGCGGCCCGTCCGGCGCGGTCACGGCCTCGCGCTGGGCGTCGTTGAGGTCGGTGAGGAGGGGCGTGGAGGGAGTTGTGGCGCTCAGGATGGGATGGGTGTGGTGACCGCCCCGGCTGGCGGCGAGGCGGAGATGACCACAGCATTGTAGGAGTCCGGGCGGCGGTCCCCGAACAGGTCGTTGCGTGGCGTGCGCCGGCGCGCCAGGGCGACGCCGTCGAGGTCCACGTCGGCCACCAGCAACACCTCCTCCTCGTGGCCCGCGGGCCCTTGGACGGGCCAGCCGTCCGACCCGACGATGATCGAGCAGCCGAGAAAGCGCACCTCGCGCTCGACGCCGACTCGGTCAGCGCACGCCATGACCACGCCGTTCTGCCCCGCGGTGGCCATGGCCACGATGTCGCCCAGGCAATAGCCGGCCGCGTCGTACACCTGGCGGCGGAACGACGCCACCCAGTTGGTGGGCACGGCGATGATCTCTGCGCCCGCGAGCGCCAGCGCGCGTGCGGCTTCCGGGAACCAGAGGTCGAAGCAGATGACCATGCCCACGCGACCGAAGGGCAGGTCCACCACCGGCAGCTCGCCTCCCGGTTCGAACCAGGACTTCTCGTCGTTGAAGAGGTGCAGCTTGCGGTAGGTGGCGATGTGTCCCTGCGGTCCGATCACCACGGCGCTGTTGTGCCGGACCGCCCCGTCCGCTTCGTTGATCCCCACCACGCAGTGCAGGCCGTCGGCGCAAACGGCGGTGAGGGCGTCGACGAGCTCACCGTGCTCGGCGTCCTCAGCGCTCGCTGCCGCCTCGGATTCCGACGCGAAGACGTAGCCGCTCGAGGCGAGCTCCGGCAGCACCAGCAGGTCGACCTTCTCGGCGGCGGCGCGTTCCGCCCATTGGACCGCGGCGACGCGGTTGGCGTCGACGTAGCCGATCGTCGGCGCGTACTGGGCCACCGCGATCCGCACCGGCCGGCTCATCTCACCCTCCGCTGTCATTGACGGCTACCCGGGGAACTCGCGACGACACGGCGCAGAGCACCTCGTAGGAGATTGTGCCGATCGAGGCGGCGATGTCGGCGGCGTCGATCCGGTGCCCGGCCTCGTCACCGAGGAGGACCACGGGATCGCCCGCCCGAATCTCACCGGCCTCGGAGACATCGATGGAGAGCTGGTCCATGCTGATGCGCCCGATGATCGGGCAGACGGCGCCGCCGGCGATGACCGCCCCGCGGTTGCCGTTGCGTCTGTCGACCCCGTCCGCGTAGCCGGCGGCAACCGTGGCGACGCGCGTCCGCCGCGTCGCCATCCACTCGCGGCCGTAGCCGACGCTGTCGCCGGGACCGACGTCCTTGACCTGGGTGACCAGCGCACAGACGCGCATCGCGGGGCGGAGTCGGACCGCATCCCCGCTGTGCGCGGGTGGGTAGCCGTACAACGCGATCCCCGGCCGGATGATGTCGTGGTGGGTCTCGGGCAGGCGCAGCGCGGCGGCACTGTTGGCGCAGTGCACCAGGGGACCGCCCAGCGACTCCGCCGACTCCGCCACCACCGCGAGGAAGCGCTCATGCGCGGCCACCGTCACGTCGGTCGCCTCGTCGTCCGCGGAGGCGAAGTGGGTGAAGATGCCGGCCACGTCGATCGCGTCTCGCGCGCCAAGCAGCGCGGCACGCATCGGCTCGACATCCTCGAGGCGGGTGCCCAGCCGGCCCATTCCCGTGTCGATCTTCCAATGGACCCGCAGCCTGTTCGTGCCCGAGGCGTCGCGTGCCGCGGCCAGGTCGGCGGGCGTGAATACCGCCACGTCGACGTCGTTGGCCGCGGCGATGGCCATCTCCGCGGGCGTCGTCCATCCGGCGTTCAGCAGGCGCGCGCCGATGCCGGCGCGGCGCAGCTCGACCGCCTCGACCATGGCCGACACCCCGAGCCAGGTCGCCCCACCGTCCAGCGCCGCGTTGGCGGCGGTGACCGCGCCGTGCCCGTAGCCGTTGGCCTTGACCATCGCCATCACCGCGCAGCCGTCGCCGGCAAACGCGCGCAGGGAGGCGGCGTTGTCGCGCAATGCCGCGGCGTCGATCTCGGCCCACTTGGTGGTCACCACGGTCGCTTGCAGCCCTACTGCGCAGGCTGGGGACGCAACAGCACGATCGGCGTCTGTTCCTCGCCCTGCCCAAGAGGGTTGTCGAGCACTGCCAGGCGCACATCAGCGACCGGCACCGGCACGCCGCGGCTGGCGCCGAGCACCTCGACGTTGACGTTGTTGGCATCGACGATCACCACCGGCCAGCCGGTGGCGTCTTCGATGGCCTGGGCGTCGCGCGGCGGATCCTCGGGGCCCAGCATGGCGAACTCGTTGAAGGGACGAACGGTGTGCGGGTTGAAGCCATCAATCTCGGACACGCGGTTGCCAGCGAGGCGGTAGAAGTCACCGTGACGGCCGAACAGGCGGGTGACGCCGCCGACGCTCATCGCGAATGCCATGCGCGCCCAGCCCGCGCGCATGATCGCCACCTGCATCTTGGCGGGGTCCGAGAAGCCGACGTCGTCCTTGAGCTTGGTGACCCCTTTGACCAGCAGGCGCGCGAGCAGGCCGGGCCGGACCAGCGAGCGGTGGATCACCCGCCCCTGGGTGATGGCCACGAACTTCTCGGAGAGGACGAGGAGGTCGCCGGGCTCGAAGACCGGTGTGACGTAGGTGCGCAGCACGTCGAGGATCGGCTCCTTGACGTGGACCAGGTGGGTGCCGATGGCGGCGCGGCGGTAGGTGCGCCGGCCCACCACGCGGTCCTCGTGCCACGACACCGCCGGCGCGAGCACGGTCATGCTGCCAGCGCCACCGGTTGGTCCATGTAGCGCTGCATCCACAGCTCAGTGACCATCGTCCGCCAGAAGATGAGCGGATCACCCGGTGCCCCCGCCAGCCATGCGTCGAAATCGCGAACCAGACGATCGTTGTCGTAGATGCCACGCCCGCGGCACGTCGCCGAGTCGAAGATGGCGCGCATCCGTGCAGCGCGGCCGCGGATCCAGGTCACCTCGGGGTTGGTGAAGCCGATCTTGCTACGGCGCAACCGGTTCAGCTCGGGGATCCGACCGCGCATGGCACGGCGGTAGACGGCGCGGTTCCAGCCCCCGTCGATCTTCTGGTTGATCGGCAGCTTGAAGATGAATTCGACGAGCTCGTGGTCGAGGAACGGGACACGTGCCTCGATCGAGAACGCCATCGAGTTCTTGTCCTCGTAGCGCAGCAGGTTGGGGGTCGAGTACGAAAGCACGTCGTGGGCGAGCCGCGCGTTGAGGTTGCGATCCGGCGTGAACGTGACCTTCTGGAGCTCGCCGTTGGGGTCAGCGAGGAGCGGTCGCATGCTCAGCAAACCGCCGCGGCCGGGGAGGTGCGAGCGCATCGCCTCGCCGAAGTAGCCGCGATACAGGTCGATCCCCGTCAGCAGCTCGCGCGCACCCGCCAGCCAGCGATGCTGATCGCGCGCGGAGGTTAGGTAGGCACGGAAGTAGGGAATGTACCCGGCCAGGAGCTCGTCGCCGCCATTGCCCGACAGCATCACCTTGACGAACTGCTTGGCGACTCGATAAACGCAGTAGTACGCGTATGGCGCCGATGCGATCGTCGGCTCCTCCTGGAACCAGATCCACTGCTGCATTTCCAGCCAGAACTCGTCGAGGTCCGGGTATGCGTAATGCGGGACGCTGCCCACCTGCTGCTCGACCTCATGGATGTACTGGCTCTCGTCGATGCTCTGGCCGGGGAACAGCGCGGAAAACGTGTGCAGGGTGCCGCCGGTGTGCAGGTCGGTGCCCTGCTCCATCAGGTGCGCCATGGTGCACACCACCCCGCTGGAGTCCAGGCCGCCGGAGAGCGGCACCCCGACCGGCGCGTCCGAGAGCAGGTGCCGTGCCACCACGCGGTCGAAGAGGGCGCGGAATTCGGCGGCGTGGTCGTCGTCACTGCGGTTGCCGGAGAACTCCAGGTTCACCTCGGGGTTCCAGTAGCGCCGGACGCCGCGGATCCCCTCGGGACCGACGGTCATCGTGTGTGCAGGAAGCAGCCGCTTGATGCCGTCGAAGAAGGTGTCCTCGCTGGCGTCGTGGACCCGGAAGAGAAGGAATCGCTGCAGGACGGTGAGGTCCTCGCGGCGCGGCACCGTTGGGTCCTGGAGGATCGCCTTGATCTCCGACGCGAAGATGACCCGGCCACCGTGCTGCGTGTAGTACAGCGGCTTGATGCCGAGCCGGTCGCGGGCCAGGAACAGCTCCTTGTGGGTGGAGTCCCAGAGCGCGAAGGCGAACATCCCGGTGAGGTGGGTGACGACCTCCTGGCCCCATTCCTCGTAGCCGCGCAGGATCACCTCGGTGTCGGAGTGATCGGTCGTGAATCGGTGGCCCTTGCTCTCGAGCTCGGCACGCAGCTGGGGGGCGTTGTAGATCTCCCCGTTGTTGATGAGCGCCAGGCGGTGATCATCGGTGTAGATGGGCTGGTTGCCGCCTTCGAGGTCGACGATGGCCAACCGCCGCATTCCCATCGAGAAGTGCTCGTTGACCTCGACGCCGAAGCCATCCGGGCCACGATGCACCATGGAGTCGAGCATGCGACCGAGCAGCTCCTGGTCCACTCCGGTGAATCCGGCGATCCCACACATACGCCGGTCAGTCTAGGCGGGGTCGGAGGGTTCGCGGCCCATCGGTGGTGGCTGCGCGCTCAGAAGTCGAGGTCGTCCCCCATGCCCATGCCACCCATGCCACCCATGCCGTCCATGCCACCCATGCCGCCGCCGTGCGAGTGGCCATGACCTGCGCCACCCGCTTCGTCGTCCTCGGGCTCCGGGGCATCGGCGATGAGAGCCTCGGTTGTGAGCACGATGGTGGCGATGGAGGTGGCATGCGTGAGAGCGCTGACGACGACCTTCGTGGGATCGATGACGCCGCGCTCGACGAGGTTGCCGTAGTCACCGGTGCGCGCGTCGAAGCCCTCGTCGCCACTGAGCTCGGCGACGTGGTTGGCGACGGTCGGTCCGTCGAAGCCGCCATTCTGGGCGATGATCCGCAACGGTTCCTGCAGTGCCCTGCGCACGATCCGGGCGCCGGTTGCAGCGTCGGCCTCGAGCGTCAGACCGTCGATCGCATGCACAGAGCGGAGCAGCGCGACGCCACCGCCAACGACGTATCCCTCGGCCAGCGCCGCGCGCACGGCCGCGAGTGCGTCCTCGACGCGCGACTTGCGCTCCTTCATCTCGACCTCGGTGGCGGCCCCGACCTTGACCACAGCGATGCCACCGACGAGACGGGCGAGGCGCTCCTGCAGCTTCTCGCGATCCCACTCCGATTCCGTTTCCTCGATCTCGCGGCGGATGTCCTCGGCGCGCGCCTTCACGGCGGCGCGGTCGCCACCTCCCTTGAGGATCGTCGTGTCCTCCTTGGTGACGACGATCCGGTCGGCGCTGCCGAGTTGGTCGAGACGGACGGCGTCGAGCCGCAGCCCGACCTTCTCGCTGATCACAGTGGCGCCGGTGAGCACCGCAATGTCGGTGAGCACGGCGGTGCGACGGTCACCGAACGCCGGCGCCTTGACGGCCACTGCGGTGAAGGAGCCACGCAGCCGGTTGACGACCAGCGTCGCCAGCGCCTCGGCCTGGACGTCCTCAGCAACGATGAGCAGCGGCCGTCCCGACTGGACCACGAGCTCGAGCGCGGGCAGCAGGTCGGCCACCGCGGTGATCTTGGCATCGGTGATCAGCACCGCGGCCTTGTCGAGGACCGCCTCCATCGCCTTCTGATCGGTGACCAGGTACGGCGACACGTAGCCACGATCGAACTGCATGCCCTCGACGACGTCGACCTCGGTATCGATGCCGCTGCCCTCTTCGACCGTGACCACGCCCTCGCGGCCGACGCGCTCGAAGGCCTCGGCGATCATCGTGCCGATGCCCTCATCGCCGGAGCTGATGCTGGCGACGCGCTGGAGGTCCTCGTTGCCGGCAACCTCATGCGACTGCGCGCGCACGGCGGTGATCACCGCATCGGCGGCGGCGTTCATGCCGCGGCGCAGCTCGGTGGGCGACGCGCCCGCGGCGAGGTTGCGCAGGCCCTCGTTGATCAGGGCACGGCCCAGCACGGTGGCGGTGGTGGTTCCGTCACCGGCGATGTCGTTGGTCTTGACCGCGATCTCCTTGAGCAGCTGCGCGCCCATGTTCTCGAAGTGGTCCTTGAACTCGAGGTCGCGGGCGATCGTGACGCCGTCGTTGATGATCAGCGGCGCTCCGAAACGCTTGTCGATGACCACGTTGCGACCGCGCGGACCGAGCGTGACCGAGACGGCGTCGGCCACCGCGTCGACACCCCGATGGAGCGCGTCGCGGGCGTCGTTGCTGAAGCGCAGTTGCTTGGCGGTCATGACAGTTCAGTGCCTCCGATGCAGACGCGCGCGCACGACCGGGCGGTCCGGTGGCGCTGGGTCTGCGAAACGGTCAGTTGGATCCGTTGGTGCCGACGACGGCGAGGATGTCCTTCTCACTGAGGATGAGGTACTCGACCTCGTCGATCTTGACCTCGCTGCCCGCGTACTTGGCGTACATCACGCGGTCGCCGACCTTGACGTCGAGCTCGACGCGCTTGCCGGACTGCTCGTTGTAGCGACCGCTGCCCACCGCTTCGATGGTGCCCTCCTGGGGCTTCTCCTTGGCGGTGTCGGGGAGGACGATGCCGCTCTTGGTCATCTCCTCGCGCTCGAGGGGCTTGACGACGACGCGGTCTGCAAGGGGACGAAGTTTCAGGGCCACAGGGGGACCTCCTAGGTGTGAGTTGTGGTTAGCACTCGCAGCTTACGACTGCTAACACTCTACCCCAGCGAGTGCCAGCGTGGCAAGCAGGGGCGCTACGCGCCGACGCCCTTGAGCAGCATGTCCGTGCCGTAGCCGGCGAGGAACCCGCAGAGCAGGCCGAGCATGCCCATCTGGTGGCTGCCGATCTTGCGATTGACGTGCTGGAGCTCCCCGATCACGTAGACGATCGCCCCGGCGGCGAGGCCGAGGAAGAGCACCGAAACGGACTGGCTGGCCAGCCCCGAGCCCCCCAAGCGGGTCACTCCGAAGCCGATCAGCGTGCCCAGGAACGTCGGCCCACCGCCGACAGCCCCGAGCAGGCCCAGGAAGCGCCAGCTGGGGCGACGCCCGATCATCGGTCCGCTGATGCCGAATCCCTCGGTGATGTTGTGCAGCCCAAATCCGATGACCAGGACGAGGAAGAACCGGTACGCGCCGGAGGCGGCTGACTGGCCGATCGCCAGGCCCTCGGAGAAGTTGTGCAGACCGATCCCGATGGCGATGAAGAGGGCCGTCCGCAACGGGGCGGGCAGCGGCTGCCGCGTCCTGTGAGCCGCTTCGGTAGCGGCCATGGCCCCGGGCCCGGCCGGGAGGGGGCTGCGTCGCGAGACCCGCTCGAAGACGACGAGAACGAACAGGCCGAACGCCAGGCCGGCGGCGAGCAGGAGGCCGAGCCCGGCGCCCTGGCCGGCCGATGCGGCCATCCTGGCCTCGACGGTCTCGCTGGCGTTGCGGATGACGTCGTAGAAGATGAAGAGCAGGACCCCGACCGAGGCCGAGGTCAGGAAAGCCATCAGCCGTGGCCCCGGACGTCCCCAGCGGGCGATGGGCAGCCCGAGCAGGATGGTCAACCCGGAGACCGCGCCGAGGATGGCCGCGCCGGTGAAGCTCATGGAGCTAGCGTAGCCGACCGTTCGAGCGCTGACCCCGTCCCCGACCCATCAGCTGTAGAGGTCGAGGCCGGGATCGACGGCAACCCCGGGGGCGTCCGGGCCGTGCAGGCGGAGGCGTTGCCACCCCGCCGCGCCGATCATGGCCGCGTTGTCGGTGCAGAGCGACAGTGGTGGAACGGTGACCGGCAGCCCGGCGAAGCGGCTCCGCACCGCGTCGCGGAGCGCTTGGTTGGCGGCCACGCCACCCACCACGGCGATCCGCTCCGCACCGCGCCGGTCGGCGATGGTGCCGAGGACGTGCAGCAGCTGCTCGACGACGGCGGCCTGGAAGGAGGCGGCAAGGTCGGCGACGACAGCAGGGTCTCGCGGCGAGCCTGCGTCGGTCAGGGCGCCGGCGCCGAGGTCGCGGATCGCGTAGCGGAGCGAAGTCTTCAGGCCGCTGAAGGAGAGCGCGCCGTCCAGGCGCGTTCGCGGCATCGGGAATCGTCCCGGGTCGCCGGTGCGGGCGGCGCGTTCCACCGCCGGCCCTCCGGGGTAGCCGAGGCCGAGCAGCCGCGCCGCCTTGTCGAATGCCTCGCCGGCAGCGTCGTCGCGAGTCGAGGCAAGCCGCACAGCATCACCGTGATCGCGCAGCTCGACGACGTCGCTGTGGCCGCCACTCACCACCAGCGCCAGGTACGGGGGCTCCAGCGTGACATCGCTGAGCCACGCGCTGTAGATGTGTCCCGCCATGTGCGAGACCCCCACTACCGGCACCCCGCGCGCCACCGCCGCGGACTGGGCATACGCGGTTCCCACCAGCAGGCACCCCGCCAGCCCCGGCCCGCGGGTCACGGCCACGCCGTCGACGGCGTCCCAGCCCCCGGGAAGCGCGCTGAGAGACTCCTCCACGACAGGGCCGATCACTTCGAGATGCGCGCGCGCGGCCAGGTCGGGGACCACCCCACCGTGCGCCGCATGAAGCTCGATCTGCGAGGAGACGACGCTGCTGACCACCTCCCTGCCGTCGCGCAACACCGCCGCCGCCGTTTCGTCGCATGAGGTCTCGACCGCCAAAAGGTTCAGAGCGGGTACTCCGCCGACGGGGCCGTGCCGATGCCGGGGACGTCGATGCCGCGGAAGATGTCGAGGAAGCGACGCTTGAAAGCCGGCGCGTGGATGCTGTCGCTCCACATGATCACCGCGTCCTCACCGTTGTCGGTGTAATAGCCGCGGCGACGGCCGATCGACTTGAAGCCGAACCACTCGTAAAGGCGAACGGCGTTGTCGTTGCCAGCGCGCACCTCGAGCGTCATCCAGCGCGCGCCGAGGTCGTAGCTGCGCTGGATGAGCGCGGCGAACAGCGTCTTCCCGTACCCCTTGCCCTGCTCCCGACCGCGCACCCCGATGGTGGTGACGTGGGCCTCGTGCACGACCTTCCAGAGGCCGGCGTAGCCCACCAGCTCGCCGTCCTCGCGAAGCACGATGTACGACGCCTGGCGGTTCTGGGCGAGCTCGGTGGCATACGCGTTGCGCGGCCAGGGCGACAGGAAGATCTCCCGCTCGATGACCTGGACGGCGGGTATGTCCTCGGGGCGCATGCGCTCGATGGCGATGCGCGGGACGACCTGCATGACACTCACCGCGAACGGCTTTGATCCGAAGGCACGAGTCTACAGGGCGTCTGACCCTCACCCCCCTCTCGTCGGCAACACGTTGCCGGCAAGCTCGGCGTGGACGGCCTGCAGTCCGAGGGCGGTGAGCGGCGGCAGGGACAGCGCGCGCGGCACGGCGTTGGCCAAGGCCGCGACGGGATCGACCTGCTCTGCGCTGAGGCTCGGGATCTCGGTGCTGGCGAAGACGCGGTGCCGGCTGTGGACCTCGGCAGCGGTCGCCCGCTCCACCGCGGAGATCTGCTCCAGCACCGTCCCAGTGCGCGTGAAGCGGGCGACGTACACCCCGCCGCGGCCGGCGTCGGTGACCGCGCTGAACGCCACACCGTCGGCCGCGTCGGCAATCGCGGCCACGGCGGTGAGGCTGCCGATGCCGTGAAGTGGGAGTCCGCGGGCGGCGGCGAGGCCCAGCGCCGCCGCCATGCCGACGCGCACCCCACTGTACGAGCCTGGCCCGGTCAGGACGACAACCGCGGTGACGTCGGCTGCGAGGAGCTCGGCGATGGCGCCCGGGAGGGCGCGGTCCAGCTGGCCACCGGGCATGGCCCGCTGCTCGATCACAGTCCCGTCGGTCGCGGTGCGTACCGCCCACGCTCGGTCGCGCGAGCTGGAGTCGATGGCGATGACACTCACGGCGCAGCGGCGGCTCGCGACAGCGACGCCCACGCCTCGACGAGGCGGGCTGCCGCCGGCTGCTCGAAGCGGAGGACACGCCGGTTGTCGCCATGGTCGCCACCGGCGATCGACACGGTCGAGACGTCGAAGCCGCTGAGGTCGGCGTAGCCGCCCCACTCGATCACCACAGCGCCGTCGAGCAGCAGGGTGTCCAGGTCGAGCACCTCGATGGACGCGCCTGGGCCGAGACGGTAGAGGTCGATGTGGTGGACTGTGAGGCCGGCGGCCTGATGCGGCTGGTGGAGCACGAAGGTCGGGCTGCGCACCGCCGCCTGGTCGCCGCCGGCGCCGGCCACGAGGCCGCGCACCAGGCACGTCTTGCCAGCCCCCAGCGGGCCCTCGAGCACGAGCACATCGCCGGGGCGCAGCACCGTGCCAAGCGCCGCGCCGAGGCGCTCGGTCTCCTCGGGCGAATCGGTGTGCAGAGGGAGGGTCGCGGGTGTCACGAGAAGTGCGCTGCCAGCGTGCGCGGGGCGGTCTGCTCGATGCCACCGCGCCGATCGAGAAGGCGCAGGCCGGATCCCGCCGTGAGCGCCCCGATCACCGTCAGCGGTGCGAGCTCGCCGGGCCACGCACGCATCAGGTCGGCGGCATCCGACTCGGGAGTGGCGGCGAGCAGTTCGAAGTCCTCGCCGCCTGCCACGGCCAGTTCCAGCCATCCTTGTCCGAAACGATCTGACAGGTGCGCGTCGACCGGCAGGCTGTCCCTCCAGATCTCAACGGCGCACGACGACGCACGCGCGGTCCGTTCCGCGTCGACGAGAACGCCGTCGCTGACGTCGCCCGCGCAGCGCACCCCGACCTCGAGCAGCCGAGCGCCCTCGCGCAGCCGCGTCACCGGTTGCAGGTGTGCGTCGACCCAGTCCTGTTCCGTCACCGCCGCGGGTGCGAGGCCGTCGAGGAGCAGGCGCAGTCCGGCAGCCGAGCGCCCCAGCACACCGGTGACCAGGA
This sequence comes from Candidatus Aeolococcus gillhamiae, assembly GCF_016464765.1. Classification (NCBI taxonomy): domain Bacteria; kingdom Bacillati; phylum Candidatus Dormiibacterota; class Candidatus Dormibacteria; order Candidatus Aeolococcales; family Candidatus Aeolococcaceae; genus Candidatus Aeolococcus; species Candidatus Aeolococcus gillhamiae. The sequence continues at coordinate 55,764 of NZ_JAEKNS010000067.1, forward strand.
GAAGGTCCCCGGCGCGGCCGGCGGCGCGGCGGAGCGCCCGCCCTGTCGGAAGACTGCCGCTGACGCAGACGTCGATCACCAGGGGGCCGTCGATGGCGCTGACGTCACCGCCGACCACCGCGCAGCCGGCCTCTGCGGCCGCCTCACAGAGCCCGCGCTGGATCTCGAGGACGTCCTCGAGCTGCTCGGAGGGGCGCGCGCACAGCGTGGCCAGACACGTGAGGGGCTCGGCGCCGGTGCCGGCGAGGTCGGAGACGGCCACGCCGAAGGCGCGGCGGCCGAGCTGGCGGGGACCGATCCAGCCGCGCCGGAAGTCGACGTCCTCAACCAGCGCGTCGACGCTCACCGCCAGGTCACGACCTGCCGGCGGCGTCCACACCGCGGCGTCGTCGCCCGCGGCGGGCGCCCGCTGAAAAGCCGCCGCGGAGATCGCCACGAGCTGCTCGAGGAGGGCGCGCTCGCCGGTCTGGGCGAGGGTGGGACCGCCCGCGCCGAAGTCGCGGTGGGGGACTGGCGGCGCGGATCGGGACATCGTCTCCCTACTCTACGGAGCAGCCCCCGTGAGGGCCCCTGAGGCGCGATAGACGCGCCTGGCCCGTTTGCATTCATGCTCCCCGACCTTCTATCGTGCCGCGGGTCGCAGGGGCCCGCACCCCGCGCGGAACACATAATTTCAGCGCCTCGGCGACGGGGAACGGGGGATACCATTGCGGGGTACTCGAAAGCTTCTATCGGTCGCGGTCGGCTGCGGTGTTCTTCTGAGCATCGGCATCACCTCGATCCCCGCTGGGCGCGCTGACAACAGCGCTGCCAACGCGCTGCGGGCACGACGGGCACAGCTGCTCCAGCAGTTGGTGACCCTCGAACCAGCCAAGAACAGCGCGTCCTCCGCCCTCGTGACGGCGGAGAACGCCTTCGCCTCAGAGCAGGCGCTACTGCTCGCCGCGCAGCAGAGACTCGCCGGCATCAATGCGCGTCTCCTCGCCCTCAGTGGCCAGATCACCAGCGACGAGGCGACAATCGTCAAGGCCAAGCAGGACCTCGCCATGCTGACCCGGCAGAGCTACAAGAGCACCACCACCGACTCGTGGGTGGCGGCGGTGCTCAGCGCCACCAGCTTCAGCCAGGCGGTCGACCGTCTCGCCGGCACCTCCCATGTCGCCGAGCAGGTCCGCAACCTCCAGCAAAAGGTGCGCGCCAAGGAAGACGCTATCAGCAGCGAAAAGGCGGAGATCCAGAAGGACGCCGCAACCACTGTGGCGCTGGAGGGGCAGCTCTCGCAGGACAGCGGCGCGCTGCTCATGCTCGTCGATGCGCGCAACGCGGCCCTGCAGTCGGCCAGCGCGCCGGCGCGAGCCATCGAGAATCAGATCGCAGAGATCGACCAGGCGCTGGCGGGCAGCGCGCCGAGGCGCTCGGCCGCCAACCAGGGCGCGTGTGGAAACCATTTCGCGTACGGGCAGTGCACCTGGTACGTCGCCACCCGACGCTGCATCCCGTGGGTCGGCAACGCCGCGCAGTGGTACACGAACGCCGCCAGGATGGGCTACCCCGTGGGACACATCCCCGAGGTCGGCGCCGTCGTGACGTTCTGGCCCGGCGGTAACGGTGCGAGCAGCATCGGCCACGTCGGCTACGTCGAGGCGGTGGGTCCGGCAGCCGGCGTTCCCGCCGGCTACTTCAAGTTCTCGGAGATGAACTACAACGGGTGGAACCGCGTGAATTACCGGGTGCTGCCCAGCAATTCGAGCGGCATCCAGGGCTTCATCTACTCGAAGTAAGCGCGCCGCACGGCGTCGAGCCGGGCGTCATCGAGCGCGCGGAGTGAGTCGAGTCGCAGCGTTGCCGCGGCCAGGCGCGGATCGGCGTCGCTCACCTTGTCCGGGATGGCGATGCAGGGCATCCCGGCTGCGCGTGCCGAGAGGACGCCGTTGACCGAGTCCTCGATGGCCAGGCAGCTGGCCGGCGGCACCCCGAGCCCCGCCGCGGTGCGCATGTAGATGTCGGGCGCAGGCTTGCCGTGCACGTCATCCTGCGCCGAGCACACGATGTCCACCTCTCCGTCGATGCGAAGCCGGTCGACCACCGCCGCGATCAGCTCCGGTGGTGACGAGGACGCCACCGCACAGAGCAGGCCGGCGCGGCGCACGGTGCTCACCGCGCTGAGCGCTCCGTCCATGGCGACCCCGTCCGTGCGCACGTGGTCGATGACACCGTTGACGAGGCGGCGGGTCACCTCGGCGACGGAGCTCCCCGTCCAGGGCCGCCGCGTCCGCCACAGCTGCACGGCCTCGCTGACCCGCATCCCCATGGTCTCGCGACAATCGGCCTCGGTGAGGTGCACACCGAGCGAGCCGAAGACCTCTATCTCGACTCTGCGCCACACCGGTTCGGTGTCGATGAGCACGCCATCCATGTCGAAGATGACCGCGCGCAGTTCGGCCGCACCCTGCTCCCCAGACCCGGCAGAGGTCATCCGCTGCGCCGGTCTTCAGCGGTGCGACGCGTCCGTTCCTGGGCGAGCGGCAGCTCCTCAAGGAGGTCGCGTGGGAGCGCCCCGGCACGGCCCAGCCGGGCCTGCACCGCCAATGCCGCCTCGGCGTGCACGAACACAGCCGCCACCGCCGCGTCGAACCGCTCGAGACCCTGGGCGAGAAACGCGGCGAGCAGCCCGGACAGCACGTCGCCACTGCCCGCGGTCGCCAGCGCCACGACGCGGATCCTGCTGAGGTGCACGCGCCCGGCGGGATCGGCGACGACCGTGTCGCTGCCCTTCAGCACCACCACTGCACCGGTCCGCTCCGCAAACTCCAGCGCCAGCTCGCGGCGGCGGGACTGAATCTCGGCGGTGGGCAGGCCGAGGAGACGGCCCATCTCCGCGGGGTGCGGCGTGAGCACGAGGGGGCACTGACAGGTCCGCCAGTCGAACTGGCGCGCGGCCGCTATGTTCAAGCCGTCCGCGTCGATCACAGAGGGCGCGCGGAGGTCGCCGAGGAGGTCGATCACCAGTGCCTCGGTGCCGGGAGCGCGACCAGCTCCAGGACCGAGCACCACCGCTGCCGCATCGCCGAGGTGCCGGTCGCGCAGCACCGCGAGCGCCTCCGGCGCGAGCCCGCCGTCCGCGGCGGGGAGTGGATGCGCCATCACCTCGAGCGTCTGGGCGGCCACCGCGGTGTAGATCGGCTCGGGCACGCACACACGCACCTTGCCCGCGCCGCCACGCGCAGCGGCGGTGGCGCTCATCAGGGGGGCGCCGCTGAAACCGACTGCTCCTCCCACCACGACAACCGTCCCGAACATCCCCTTGTGGCCGTCCTCCGGTCGATCGGGGAGAACCAGCTCGGCGGGGACCTCCGCGAGGCTCGCGGGCCCGGTCACCTCGCCAGAGCCGGCCGCGGAATCGCTCTGCCGGCGAGGCTCACTCCACGGTGACCGACTTGGCGAGGTTGCGCGGCTGGTCGACGTCGCACCCTCGCTCCACCGCCACGTGGTACGCGAACAGTTGCAGCGGCACGATGTTCACCAGGGGTGAGATGAGCTCCTCGATGAGCGGAACCTCGACGAGGTCGCGGACGAAGCCGGCGTCGAACGGATTCTCACCCTCGGTGACCACGGCGATCACGGGTGCGTCGCGCGAGCTCACCTCCTGGATGTTGCTGACGATCTTCGGAAGAGTCCGTGAGCGGGTCGCCAATGCCACCACCGGGACATCCGGATCCAGAAGTGCGATCGGTCCGTGCTTCAGCTCGCCCGCCGCGTATCCTTCGGCGTGGATGTAGGAGATCTCCTTGAGCTTCATCGCGCCCTCGAGTGCCACTGGGAAGTTGATGCCGCGACCGATGAACATGGCGCTCCGTGTGTGCGCGTAGCGTTGCGCCATCTCGGCGAGCTGAGGCTCGAGCAGAAGCGCGCGTTCGACGAGAGCGGGGGACTCGGTGAGCGCCGTCGCCAGCCTGCGATGTTCCTCATCGTCGAGAACGCCGCGGGCCTGCCCCAGCCGCAGCGCCAGCAGCATCCCGCAGGCAATCTGATTGAGCATCGTCTTGGTGGCCGCGACACTGATCTCCGGGCCGGACTGCATGTAGATGACGCCGTCAGCCTCCATCGAGAGCGCGCTGCCGACCACGTTGGTGACCGCGATCACGGTCGCGCCCTGGCGGCGTGCCTCGCGCACCGCGGCCATGGTGTCGGCGGTCTCGCCGGACTGCGAGATCGCCACCACCAGCGTGTGCTCGTCGAGGAGCGGGTTGGAGTAGCGAAACTCGCTCGACGGCTGCACGTCGCAGCGGACACGAGCCAGCGTCTCGATGGCGGTCCTGGTGACCAGGCCGGCGATCCACGCCGAACCACACGCCACGATGGTCACCTGGTCGAGGGCGCGCAGGTACACCTCGTCGAGCAGAATGTCGGGCAGGTCGACGAGCCCGTCGTCGTCGATGCGGCCGCGCAGCGCGCTGCGCAAGGCATCGGGCTGCTCGTGGATCTCCTTGAGCATGAAGTGCGGGAAACCGTTCTTCTGCGCCTGCTCCGCTTCCCAGGTGACGGCGATGACCCGCGGTTCCAGCGCGGTGCCGTCGAGAGTGGTGACCTCCACGCTCTCCGGCGACACCGACGCCACCTGGCCCTCGCCCAGCGGAACCACGCGCTTGGTGTACGGGATCAGCGCGGTGATGTCGCTGCTCACGAACACCTCACCGTCGCCAAGGCCGATGACCAACGGCGCGTTCAGCCGTGCACCGACGATGCGCGACGGCTCGTCTGCGGAAACCGCCACCAGTGCGTAGGCGCCTCGGATTCGCTGCAGCGCTGCCCGCACCGCGCCGGCCAGGTCACCCTCGTAGTACTGCTCGATGAGGTGCGGCACCACCTCGGTGTCGGTGTCGCTGGTGAACTCGTGCCCGGCGGCGGTCAGCTCGACGCGCAGCTCGCGATAGTTCTCGATGATGCCGTTGTGGATGATGTGGATGCGGCCGGTGCAGTCGCGATGGGGGTGGGCATTGCTGACGGTGGGTCGACCGTGGGTGGCCCAGCGTGTATGTCCGATTCCGGTGTGCCCGCGCGGCATTCCGGCCGCCTCCATCTGCTGGATCAGGTCGGCGACCTTGAGGTTGCTCTTGGCAACCACGGTGGCGCCGCCGTCGTCGTCCAGCACCGCGATGCCCGCCGAGTCGTACCCCCGGTACTCCAGGCGCTGCAGGCTGTCGAGCAGCACTGGGGCGGCCTCGCGAGGCCCGGAGTAGCCGATGATTCCGCACATCTGGTTCGGTGAACGCCTCTGGTGAAGGGGTGGTTACTCGCTGCGACTCGCAGGGATTGATGCGCTGACGGCGGTTGCGTCGAGCCGCCCTACGTCGGCGAGGGGGTCGGCGCCGGCGTTGGCGATGGGGTCGGGGCGGGTGTCGCGCTCGGCGCCGGGGACGGCTGGGCGATGGATCCCACTGTGATGGTGACCGTGACGCTGCCCGGTGACGCCGTGACGCCGGCCGGGGGCACCACATTGACGGTGACGCTCAACGTGCCGATGATGCCGTTCAAGGAGATCGTCTCGGTCGCGACGGAGTCGAGGGCGTTGAGGAGATCCTGCGGGCCATTGAGGACAACGGTGGCCGGACTGACGGTTTCCGCTTCCAGGAAATGGCTCGGACCGACGGAGCCCGATACCTTGGGCACCACTGCGCTGGCCCGTGAAGTGAGAACCGCAGCCACCTCGATCGTCACGAGCACGCTGGTCTGCCGTTGGCCCGCGACGGTGATGCCAACACTGCCAACCCGTTGCCCAGTGCCAGCGTCAACAGGCACCACTGTCTCATCGGCCTGGAAGTTGGTCTTCTGGGTGGCGAGATTAACCGTCACCTTCGCCTCGATGGTGGCGAGCTGGTGCTCCGGTCCGATGATGGTGACGTCCCTGGGCGCCGTGTCCTTGTTCCTCACAACGTAGCCCTGCGGGGGCGGGTGCTGGCTGTAGTCGACAGTGACAGCAACGGTTCGCGAGGCGACCCGATCGACCTCCGCGGTGATCGTCGTCGGGGGGTTGTCGAGCGCCACATCGCGATCGTTGTTGATCACGGACACCGGGAGGGCCTGGATTCCCGCCTGGCGGATCACGGTGTAGTTGACGCTGACCACCAGGTCTGCTGGCTGGAAGGCGTTGAGGTGCTCGCGGGTGCCGCTGACCCTGACCACCAGGTCGGGGATGGCGCGGACCAACGTGAAAGGCGCCACCGACGCCGACTCCTGGGGCACCGCGACCGAGACCGTGCGCGTGTCCGGTGGATTGCTAGCGTAGGCGACGCCGGCCCACAGCACGGCGGCGAGCACCGCAGCCAGTCCCTTGAGCCTGATGTTGCGCGTCGCGAAACCCGGCGCCCTCACGAGTGGGTCCGGCGGCGGATGGCCCGCAGCGCAGACGGCCGCGGCATGATTCCCTGGCGTTGGTGCGCGTCCACTCCGGTCATCGTCATCAGCGTGGCGCGCAGGGCCTTGGCGTCGAGCCCGCGGGTGATCCGGCCCTCGTGCGCCACGCTGATCAGGCCGGTCTCTTCGCTGACGATCAGCACCACAGCGTCGCTCTGGAGTGTGAGCCCGACCGCCGCACGGTGGCGGGTTCCCATGCGCCCGACGCCGGGAATGGTCTCGGCGAGCGGCAGCACACAGCCCGCCGCGACCAACCGCGACTCGTGGATGATCACCGCCCCGTCATGCAGAGAGGTGCCGGGCAAGAAGATGGTGGCGAGCATCTCCGCGGTGACCTCACCGTTGATGCGCACTCCGGTGGTGGCGATGTTCTCGAGCCCCGTCTCGCGCTCGAACACGATCAGCGCGCCCGTCTTGCGCTCGCTCAGTGACGAGGCGGCCCGAATCACCTCGTCCACCGTCCGTTGCGCGTCAGCTCCAGCGTGCTGGCCGAGCAGCGAGCGCACCGGCCCGAGCCGGCCCACCTGGTCGAGGGCGCGGCGCAGCTCGGGTTGGAAGAGGATCACCGCTGCGATGACGATCGCCTGGCCACCGTTGGCGAAGATGAACTGGAGGAGGCGGAGGTGGAGCGCCTCGGCGGCCAGGCCGACGGCGACGATCACCCCGAGGCCCACGAGCAGCTGCACGGCCTGGGTGCCGCGGATCAGCTTCAGCAGCTGGTACAGGAGCACGGCGACGATGGCCACGTCGAGCACGTCGCGCCAGCCGATGTTCTGGAGGAAGACCAGAGCGTCGCGCCATGGCGAGCTCACGAGGCCACCTCTGCGGTCGTCGCGCTGCGCTCTGGCACGCCCTCGAACACGAGCGCAAGCAGGGCCATCTGCGCCCACAGACGATTCTCCGCCTGGTCGAAGACCACCGAGCGAGGACCGTCGAGAACGCTGCCGGTGATCTCCTCACCGCGGTGCGCGGGCAGGCAGTGCATGACCCGCACCTGCGGTGGAGCGAGGGCGAGCAGCGCTTCGTTGACCTGGAGGTGGCCGAAGTCCTCACGGCGGCGCTGCTGTTCGGCCTCCTGCCCCATGCTGGTCCAGACGTCGGTGTAGACGACGTCGACGTCGCGCAGCGCGGCCGCCGGGTCGTGCCCGACGGAGAAGCCGGTGCCGTTGCCGCGCAGTCGCCCGGCCTTGTCGAGCACTGCCGCGGCAGGCTCGTACCCCGGGGGCGCCACGATGCGCAGGTCGAGGCCGCAGATGACGGCGGCGTACAGCCACGAGGTGCACACGTTGTTGCCGTCTCCGATGTAGGCGACGCGTGCGCCCGCGACCTTACCGACGGTCTCGCGCACCGTCATCAGGTCGGCTAGGAGCTGGCAGGGATGCTCGGCGTCGGTCATCCCGCTGATCACCGGGCCGCGCACCGCGGCCGCGATCGCGACGAGGTCGCGCTGCGACGTCAACCGCGCGATCACCCCGTCCGCATACCGGTCGAGGATGCGGGCGATGTCGGACGCGGTCTCGCGTTCGCCCAGCCGGATCTCGTCACCGAACAGCGCGATGGGGTGACCGCCGAGCCGGTTGATGGCGACCTCGAACGACACCCGCGTGCGATTGCTCGGGCGCTGGAAGATCAGCGCAAGGTTGCGCCCGTGCAGGGGCGCGCCGAGATCCTCACCCCGCTTCGCCCGACCGGCGAGGTCGAGCACGGTGTTGATCTCATCGCGACTGAGGTCGGCGATGCTGAGCAGGTCGCGTCCGGACAATGCGCGGGACATGGATCGCAGCCAGTATATGAGCGCACAGAGAACGCGCCTGAACTGAAAGATGCGTGGTCACGCGCCGCCCGCTAGGGTTGGGCGGCGTGAACATCGTAGTGGTCGTCGCGGGCGGACTCACCGAGACGCTGCAGGCGGCTCCCTTGATCGCGGCGGTCTCCGCCGGCGTTGACGAGCCGCTGCTGGTCGCGGGTCCCACCTCCGCCACCGACCTCGCCCAGGGTGTCAGCGGGGCGGACAGCTATCTGCCGGTGCGGGGGCTGGTGACACGTCCGAGCGCGGCCGGGCTGGCGCGGCTCTGGCTCGAACTGCGCGGGCGGAGGCTGGACGTGGCCCTGGTCTGCAGCGAGCGTGCATCGGTCCGCGCGGCGGTGTACCTCGCCGGCATCCCCCGCCGCCTCGGCTGCGCGGGCGGCGCCGGTGACCGCTTGCTCAGTGACGCCGTCCCCTGTCCATCGGGCGGCAACCGTGCCCAGGCCTGGCTCGGGCTCGCCGGTCGGTTGGGGATGCCGGTGGGACCCACGGGAATGGAATACGTCCCCAGAAGGGAGGCGACCAGCACCGCTGAGCAGTTGCTTCTCAGCAGGGGCGTGGGGGACGGTCGTCTGCTGGTGGCGATCGCTCCCGGCCAGGGCTTCTCAGAGGCCGCGATCGCTCCCTGGAGCGCTGAGCGGTTCGCACACCTCGCTAATCGGCTGGCCACCCGCCACGGCGCCGGGATCGTCCTGGTGGGCGACCCCCGCGATCGCCATACGGCAGACGCGATGCGCCTCGACCTCGCCGCGGAAACCGTTGATCTGTGCGGGGAGATCGACCTCGCCACCACCGCGGCGGTGATCGCCCGTTGTGACCTCCTCATCGCCACCGACACGCCCCTCCTCCATCTCGCCGCCGCTGTGGGGACCGCGTCGGTGGGGCTGTTCGGTGACAGCAGCGGGCAGGTTCGCGCGCCTGCGGGTGCACGGCACCGCGTGGTGCAGGCGCTGCCCAACGGGCATGTTCGCGCAAGCCTTGACCGGATCCGTGTCGACGACGTCCTTGCCGGCATCGAGAACGCCCTGTAGGCGACCGGTGGCCATGATTCGAGTGAGCAGCGACCCTCACGAGATCGATCTTCGCCTCGCGCATGCGTGGATCGTGACCAGCTACTGGTCGGCGAACATCCCGTGGGAGGTGTTCGAGAAGGCGTGCCGCAACAGCACCCTCTTCGCCGCTCTCGACGGCGACCGCCAAATCGGATTCGCGCGTGCAGTCACCGACGGCGCGACGTTTGCGTGGCTGTGCGACGTGTTCGTGTCAGAGGAGGCGCGCGGGCGGGGCGTCGCCCGCCGTCTCATCGAGGGCGTCATCGCACACCAGGACCTGCAGGGTCTGAGGCAGTTCGTGCTCGGGACCAAGGATGCTCACGGGCTGTACGAGAAGTTCGGCTTCGAGCGGATGGGTGACCCTGGCGGACGCTTCATGCGCATCCTGCGCCCAGCAAGCGCGCTGTACGGTGAGGCGACGCCCTAGGACCGCGGCGCTGGGCGATCCAAGCTCCAGTGGCGCGACGCCGCGGTGAGCCAGCCCGATTCCCCGACCGCCAGAAGTCCGAAACGAGTGACCGAGCGCTGACCGCCTTCGAAGTCCCCGTAGAGAAGATCGATCGTTACACCCTCGCGCTTCTCGACCGCGTCGCGCGCGCGCAGGAATTCCTCGGGGCACGGGGCCCGGAACGCGCCCTGCCAAAACCCGATGTCGCCGGCAGGAATGTATAGATCCCGCGTCAGTTGCGCAGCGAGAAAGCCATGTAGATGGCCTCGGGGGTCACCTCGGTCACTGCGTGGCCGCCTTCTACCCGTACCCAGTGCTGGTCAATGGACGGGACCTTCTGCTGCGAATCGTCGATACGCGACGGCACCAGCAGCGGCCGGAGGCCCGCGAGCAGCGAGCCCTCCGCAGCCCGCGCGGCGCGATTCGCCGAGCGCACCGAGGCGAACGTGGCCACACCCAGGACCAGCGTTCCGGCTGCGGTGGCCAGCGAGGAGATAGTGGCCCAGTCCATGACCCAATGAAAGCAGCACGGACGTACGCCCTGTCCGGTCACCGACCGGGCCCCACGTGCACGATGGGGGACGCGCGAGGCACAATCTCTTCAGCGGCGGGGGATAACGCCACGCTACGTTTGACTGACAGCGGGAGTGGCTTGCGTGCTGAGATTGCGCGGTGGGTCGCCATGGGGCCGGCTCACGGTCGCGGCCATCGTCACGGTGACCGGCTTGGGCCTGACCTCAGGCTTGAGCAGGGTGGCCGCGCTCGGCCTGCCGACGCCGCCGCCGGTCCCGACGTTGCCGCTTCCGCTTACACCGTGCCCGTCGCCGACACTGGGACTGCCGACGCCCGTACTGTGCCCGTCACTCACTCCGCTCCCAACGTTGCCGCCGCCGACGTTGCCGCTGCCGACGTTGCCGCTCCCGATCACGACCCCACCGCTGGCGACGCCGAACTCGGGCACGGGACCCCCACCGGGGCTCCCGACTGTGCCGGGCGCGCCGGGGCCGGGCCTGCCGCTCGGTGGCCTGCCAACGGGGCTTCAACCGCCTGGCTCGGCCTTTGTCCCCGGTGGCTCCGGCGGGACGGGCGTCGGCACAGTGCTGACACCGGAACAGGTGCAGGCGTCAGTCCTGGGTTCACTCCTCGGGTTCATCGGCACGCCGGCCAACGTCGGCGTGGAACAACCTTCCTTGGAGCATTTTCCTGTGGGGTCGTCTGCGGCCGGTAGTAACGGCGGTGGGACCCTGGCCAGCGGCGCTCGCGGCGGCGCCCCGCCACCCGGCGTCTGGGCGTTGGTCGCCATCCTCCTGATCGCATTTCTGGCGATCGGCGTCGCCCGGCAGCACCGCCGCAGGCTCTCCCGCCTGAGAACGGCTGCGGCGGTGCCGCTCATCATCCTGGTCGGGGGGATGACGGTCGCCTGGGCCCAGGGAACCTGGTCGCCCGCGGCGCCGGCCGCCTCCCCGGCGACCATCGTGGTGGCCAAAACAGGAAGCCACTCCACAACGACGACCAACCCAGCCACGCCGGCCGGCTCGGCCCTTTTCAACAGGGTGGTGGCTTTCGAGACCCAGATCAGCCAAACGGAGACGGGAATGCAGTTCCCCAGCAGCGGAGGAGGCGGCGTGGCCCTCGCTCGCGCAGAGCGGGACCTCGCGCTCTCCCTCGAGGCAACCCTGCAGCAGGAGTACGCGTTCTTCGCGGCGGTCGGCCGTGACCAGGCCCAGGCGTCCGCCCTCATCCAGGCGTCCGCCGCCCAGCCCCAGACAGTCAGGAACGCGGTCACCTACAACGTCCAGGCTGTCCAGGCGCAGCTCGCCCAGCAAGTGGCGATAACCCAGGCGGCAGCGCGGAACACCACGTTCCAGCCGGAGTCGAGCCTGCCGGCGTCGAGCGTGCCGGCGGGACCGGCCCCAAGGACGTCGGCGCTGATGTGGCCGATGAGCGGAGTTGTCACCCAGGGCTTCGGACCGAGCCAGATCGCCATCGAGCCGGCAGCGTCCCTTGCCGGCATCACATACCGCCACTTCCACACCGGTATCGATATCGCGGCACCCTTCGGGACCCCGGTCCAGGCGGCTGCCGACGGCGTGGTGGCGCTGGCGGGCTCTGAGACGGATGGATTCGGTCACCTGGTCGGTTACGGCAACTACGTCGTGATCTCCCATGGCGGCGGCATGATCACGCTGTACGGTCACCTCGACAGGATCCTGGTCCAGCCAGGCCAGCCGGTACAGGCGGGAGTTCCCATCGGACTCGAGGGATCCACCGGCAACTCCACCGGTCCCCATGTCCATTTCGAGCTGCGCGTCGACGGCATACCGACCGACCCAAGGGCGTACGCGGCACCGGCGTAGTGCCGTCACCGAATGCTCAGCTGCGGGGCGTGAAGACCAGTCGCCCGAGCCGCAGGATCACATAGGCTGCGGCCGCATAGACGCCCATGGCCAGGAGCGACCCAACCTCGAACGGGTGTCCATTGACCGGGTGATCCTGGAACACGGGGTGGAACGGGCCGACCAGGGGCGATGTGATCCGATAGATCAAGCTGGCGAAGCCCGCGTGCTCGTTGGCGCCGGTTACCTTGAAGAGCATTCGCAGGGCGATCAAGGCCTCGACGAGTAGCAGGACCAGACGGATCAGCTGGCTGAACCGCATCTTTACCTCGCCGGAGATGCGGCTCAACGGTCGTGACGCCCTCAGGCCTGCGGCCGTCGCGGAGGCTTGGGAACCGAGCCGCTTCAGCCAGGTCCCGGCACCACTCGCCGGCTGAATCGCGGGAGTGGCCGTTGCTGCCACCGCGTCGCCATCGTCGGCGGCGGGCCTCCGCGCGACGCTGAAGTCATTTCCCTCAGGGTCGGCCAGCAGCACCCAGCCATCGCCGTCAGGCTCGCGATGGTCGGCGGCAAGGGTCGCCCCCATCTTGAGCAGGCGCTCCACCTCCTCGTCGCGCGACGCCTCCTGTGGCGTCAGGTCGAGGCGAAGGCGGTTTGCACCGCCGTTCGGTTTCGGCACCTTGATGAACAGCAGCCTCAACCCCCCGTCCGGGGCAATCAAGAGTCCCTCGGGGTCATCCGGTTCGTTGGGGTTGGCGGGGTCCTCCGAGAAACCGGTGGCCTCCGACCAGAAGGCGACCAAGCGGTATGGGTCGCGACATTCGACGGTGATGGTGGGGACGCGCAAGGTGGCGACATTGTGCCATTCACGGACAGCCACCATCCGGGCCGCAGTAATCGGTCGAGCGCGTCGTTAAGCGTATGTGACCGTCGACGTGGTAACCCAGGCTGCCGGCGGAGCGATGCGCCCCACCGGCGCCCGGGGCGTCGCTCGCATTTCCGCCAAAGCAAGGGGTAGGGGGGCTATCACTCGCCTGGTTGCGAACGCCACGGCGGCATTGTCACCGCGAAACCTCAATTTGTGGGTGGTCTGCCGTGAGCGGTGTTCCAGCGTCGGCTAGCCCAGCGCCTCGTCGGTTGTTGCTCGTCAGCTCCATGAGCAGTGGCTCGATCTCATGCCACGACATGGCCCGTTTGCTGCCTTCCGTCGCACCCCTCTCGCGGCCGACGATCCGCGCGACCGAGTGAACCCCGGGT